>CALBHZ010000034.1 GCA_937892815.1 uncultured archaeon
CCGAGATCTACACCGTCTAATTCGTCGGCAGCGTCAGATGTGTATAAGAGACAGTATGAAAATAGCCGTTCTAGCTAAAGCGTCAATAGACCCTAACTTAGTGGAGGTAGATAGCGCGAACAACGTTATCACCGAAGCGATGCCCCTCATTATAAGCTTATACGATAAGAACGCTATGGAAGAAGCTTTGAGAATTAAGGAACGCTTAGGAGGAGAAATCCACGTGCTTTCGGCTCTGACTTGGGGACCTATCGATAGAAGGGAAAGTGAGGCGGAAAACGTGTTGAGGGAAATCATAGCGATGGGAGCAGATAATACACACCTCATAGTAGATGAAGGGCTGATAAATGGTGATCCATCTATAACTAGCTTGGCCCTAGCTAGATTGGCGGAAAAACTAGGAGGCTTCGATATCTACTTAGCCGGTGAAGCGTCTATGGACATGCTATCTTCTCAGCTTCCTTCTAAGTTCGCTGAAATCCTAGGCATACCGGTAATAAGCTTCGTTAAAAAGCTTGAAATAGAGGATAAAAGGGTCAAAGCTGTAAGAAGCTTAGAAGACGTTCTTCAAACCGTGGAAACGGAGCTTCCAGCGGTAATAAGCGTAACTGGAGAAATCAATCAGCCTAGATATACTACAGCTTTGCAGATAAGGAAGGCCTTTAGAAAGCCCATAAATAAATATTCCCTATCAGACTTAGGTATTGAGGCAGTAGAGAGAAGGGTAGAGAGGAAAGCGATAAAGATCTTACCTGTCGAGAGGAAGAGGGTTAAAGTAGAGGGGGAAAGCTACGAGGAAATGGCGGAGAAGCTAATCGAGGCCCTAATTAGGGAGGGGGTAATTAAGCCAGGAGGTTGATAAGATGAAGGCCTTAATTTTTGGGAATAAGACGCAGCATTTACTAGAGCTCGTAGGCTTCGCTAAGCAGCTAAAGGCGGATGAAGTACACGTCTTAGCTGTATCGTTGGGAGAAGAAGACGTCAAGGAAGTAGCGGAATTAGGCGTCAATAAGATCTACTTGATAGAAGATAAAGACGTAACAACGGACGACGTCGTAGATAAGTTAATCGAGCTTTCTAAATCCGTAAACCCAGATGTAATAGGAGGGCCTGGAACTAGAGATGGCTACGAAATTACGTCTAGATTGGGAGCAAGGTTAAACATCCCTACGGTTACAGAAGTCGTTGGAGTGAACATAGAGGAGGCCTTAACTCTTGAAAGAGCGGCTATAGGAGGAAGAGCCGTATGTATCGAAGTCGTTAAGCCTCCCGTTACTTTAACTATATCGCTAGGTAAGTTCAAGCCTCCGGAAGAGAAGGTAGGAGCAGCCGTCGTTGAGAAAGTATCCGTTGAGAAGAAAGGGAAAGTAAAGATAGTAAACGTAGAGGAGAAGGCGAAGGGAGGAATAGACATAGCGGCATCTCCTATCGTTGTCGGCGTCGGTAGAGGGTTTAAGAGCAAGGAGGACTTAGAGTTAGCGCAGAAGTTAGCGAACGCGTTAGGAGGAGCCGTAGGCTGTAGCAGGCCAATAGCGGCGGACTACGGATGGCTTCCAGAAGATGCATGGATAGGCTTCTCCGGTAAGAAGATAAGGCCGAAGCTCTATATGGCCTTAGGAATATCGGGCGCTGCCGAGCATATGGCGGGTGTAAGGGACGCTAACGTGATCGTTGCCGTAAATACGGACGAAAAAGCTCCTATATTCGAGCAATCGGATTACGGAGTAGTAGCCGACCTCTACGAATTCGTGCCGGTGTTTTTAGATAGGCTAAAGAAGGTCCTCTCCAAGTAACATCATTATTTTTTAGGATAGTCTGTACAGTTCCTTCAAGGTCTTTATCTTATTTTTCTTCACAATACTTAATAATATAAGGGAAGTGGTAAAGGCGTCTCCTAACGACGTATGTCTCGCAACTATCGGAATTTCCAGCCTTCTCGCAAGCTCCTCTAAGCTCATAGCGCTTACATCCATTAAGTAATGGTAATATGGATGAATTATAGATAGGAGCTTCTTTCCTAATCTCTGAACGTCGATTATGGGGTTCAGTAAGGGGATGTCAAAGCACTTCCTTAAATCCCTGTTTAAGACTAAGTAATCGAAGAGTGAAAAGGTGCATATTACGTCCTTTCCTACGAACTTCAAGAACTCCTTCAAGGCATCGGTAAGCTCATACGCATCGACTAAGAGATCCGGCGTTATCTTATGGATTTTTATGCTTTCTTCGGTAACGTTTCCAGACTTCACTAATACGAGTAAGCTATCGTTAAGATCTACATCTAAGTTCTTTATGCCTATTGCTCCTATAGATACAATCTCACATTTCCTTACATCTAAGCCCGTAGTCTCGATATCGACGCATACGATCCTCGTGTCCTTTAGATCTACGTCTAAGTCAAGCTCGTTAAAGCCATCTAGGTACTTGCTTATAACATCATCTATCTTAGGCCTTACGAATAATTTCGCTAGCTTAAGCTTTAGCTTTAACCATAGGATAGAAGCCATTCTCTCGTTACACCATACTTACTCGCTAGATATCCCTCTATTACCGCTTGAAGCCTTTTAATGGATTTCACGGACTCCCTCATCAATATCCTAGTTAACTTCTCCTCTATCTCCTCCTTAAACTCTTCTCCTCTAATCTCCTCTAGTTGGAGCTTTAATCTCAACCTAGATAGAAAGTCGTAAGAGCTGATTATAATATCTCTATCTTCCCTGGATAAAACGCCTTTCTCATGTAGCTTAGATATCCTCTTAATGGTATTTGTTTCTTCGATTCCCTCAGCTAGAGACAGCAACCTCACACCTGTGAATATAGGCTTCAATAAGTTCTTTACCTCCTTACTCTTAATTGAAGAAGGACTTATCCTTATCTCAGTTTTAAACAAATCCTTTGCAAGAAGCCAAACGAAGACCGGCCTCTCCTTCGTTAGGGAGATAACTTCTCTCCTCAACTTCTTGACGTAATCTCCCCTTCCGTATACGCTCCTAAAATCCAGTAAGATATTTAATAGCATGATGTTCTTATCGCTAGGAGAGGCGGTTAATCCCTGAAAGAATTCAAGCCATTCACTTACCGACTTACACCACTTAGGGTTGTCGACCGAGAAACCTCCTTCACAACCCAGATATCCAATCTCCTTTAACATCTTCATAATACATTTACCTAGCTCTAAGATCTTCGATCTACTTCTTTCTCCAATTCCATCTTCAAATACTATTCCAGAATCTATATCCGACTCGATCGTGAGCTCTCCTCTTCCTAAACTCCCAAATCCCATAAATGAAAAATCGTTAGAGGTATATCCCACTTCTTCCTTAGCCAAGGAAATTACCTTGTTAATCAACTTATCGGTTACGAGCGTAATTAGGTTAGATATGCGATGGAACTCTAACGCCCTATTCAAAAGCTGTTGAGCCAAGCCTTCAAGTCTTCCTCTAATTCTAGCTAAATCCTCGAGAGTATCCATCTTTTCAATATCCCTAATCATGTAGTACGGGTTGTAGAATTCTTGTAACATGATATCCCTCATCGTTATCACTCCCTTTACCCTTCCTTTCTCTAAAACTACTAGGTGTTTGATGTTGTGTTTCAACATCTGCATGTAGGCGTCTAAACAGGAGGCCTCGTAATCTATAGTCCATACCGGAGATGACATAAAGGAATCAACTCTTCGATTGAGGTTTAAATCTAAAGCAACTATCCGCTTTATGTCCGTATCCGTTACTATCCCTAAGGGATGATCGTCTTTAACTATCACTATAGAGCTAACCCCTTCTTGATACATTTTTTCAATAGCCTCTCTTAACGTGCTCCTTATTGAGCACGTAACGGGCTTTTTGAGAATTATATCCTTAATTTTAGTATGGGCGAGGGGGTAATACCACGGCTTTTCCGTTCTCATGGTAGCCGTCTTCGCAGCTCTACTCCTTAAAGCCCCTATGAGGAACCTATAGATTTCGTTGTTCTCTTTAAGAATGGGCTCAAAAACATCCCTAGGTATTTCATATAGTATCGTATCTTCAACGGCCTCAGCGTTTAAAAATGGAGGGGTTCGCATTAAAAACGAAGTAACTCCAAATACATCTCCTTGCGTTAAAAGCTCTACAACCTCCATCGTCTTGGGATCCGTTAAGCTAACGGAACCCTTTAAAATTACGAAAAGCCTATCTAGTGGCTTCTTCATCTCGGACGAAAAAATCACGCTTCTCCTAGGATAATAGGAAATCTTAACGGACTTAGCTAAGTCATACAGATCTCTACTGTTTAACATATTAAAGGGAGGTGTTGAAGCTAGAAACCTCTTTATCTCTTCTACGACGGGGTTCTTCACGTATTAGAAATGTAATCTGAGCTTATTTAAGATTTCGAGGAAAGCTTTATAATAGCAGATCCTTCACTTTTCTAAAAATGCGGAAAGTAGAAATTTCCGTAAATGGGAAGGAAATCGAGTTTGAAGTAAAGAAGTTGATATGCGCAGGATATACGGGAAGGAATAGGGAGCTCGTAATGAAACATATAAAGGAACTTGAGCTTTTAGGAGTTCCACCTCCTCCTAAAGTACCTATGATGTACGAAATATCGCCTCATTTAATTACTACAGATGAAAACTTAGAAGTGGGGAGCGATAAAACGAGCGGTGAGGTTGAATACGTACTATTATTTGGAAGAGATGAAGTGTATGTTACGGTAGGAAGCGATCATACGGATAGAGAGGTAGAGAAGATAGATGTGAGGAGATCTAAAGAACTATGTCCTAAAGTAATAGCTAAGGAAGCATGGAGATTTGAGGAGGTTAAAGATTATTGGGATGAAATCCTTATTAGATCGTTTATTAAAGAGGATGATGAGATCAAGATCTATCAAGAAGGTAGGTTATCCTCGATCTTACATCCTAATGATTTAGTTAAAGAGATAAGTGGAACGCCTAACGGATTAGTTCTCTTCTCTGGAACGATACCTCTTAAGGAGAAGCTGACCTTCTCAAAGTACTATAAAATAGAGATGGTGGATCCGGTGAGAGACAGATCGATCGTTCATCAGTACAATGTTATCGTTAAGCGTCTATGAGTTGTAGGACTTCTCGTGATGACATGACTTTACCGAAGTAGCCTTTAATGATATCTAACGCAACCTTATGTTTCAAGCTATCATAACTTGCTACGCAATCCTCGACGGTAATAGTATTGTAGTCGAGCATAAAAGCATGGCTTGCCGTAGTGAGTACGCAGACATGCGTATGAACCCCTGTTATCAATACGTTCTTTATTCCATTACTTCTTAAAATGAGATCTAGGTTAGTGCCTATGAAAGCGCTATACCTGTGTTTGATTACCACCGGTTCATCCTCCATAGGTTTAAGCTCCTCTATTATTTCGCATCCCCATGTTCCATTTTTCGCTACCCCACTAGCCTTCGAATACCTATCCTTCCATACGCTAGATGTCGTATAAGGAAAGTGAACCGTTTTTATGAAAACCCTAAAAATTCCCAATTCTCTCGCCTTACTTAAAAAACTGGATAACCTCTGGATCACCTTCTCTACCATGGATAAATCTCTACCCATCCTTGAA
>CALBHZ010000035.1 GCA_937892815.1 uncultured archaeon
TTTTCAAGCAGAAGACGGCATACGAGGTGTAGAGAGGTCTCGTGGGCTCGGAGATGTGTATAAGAGACAGCAGTTAACTTCTTCGACACATTACTTTCATTCCTAACTAACTTCTCAAATAGCCTCTTATATACCTCTTTGCTAATCTTAAACGCATTCTCATACCTCTCCTTCCCTCTCTCGATCTTGTTCATTAATTCCTCTACAAATCTCCTCGTATCTGGAGTTACGAGTTTGGGTTCGACGCTTTCCAATGCGTTTATCAAGTTAATTCCTAAGGTAGTAGGCTTGAAGGTTTTCCTCTCCTTAACGGAATATCCTCTTTCCAACAGTATCTTAGGAAAGGATGCTCTTGTAGCATCGGTTCCTATTCCTTGCCTCTCCATTTCTCTTAAAAGCTCGGCCTCGGTGTATCTCGAAGGAGGTTTAGTCTTTACCTTCTTCACTTTAACATCTAAAACCTTAACGTACTCTCCTACTTTCACGGACGGCAGCTCCCTATCCTTAGGTCGGAAGTAGCTGAAGACCTTGAAGAAGCCCTCATCTACGATAGCGGATCCATTAGCTGTAAATTTAACTCCCGCTATATCTACCTCCACCTTTTGTTTAACGGCCTTTGCGTCCTTAGCAAACGCGTTAGCTACGAACCTCCTAGCCACGTATTCCCATACAGTTTTTTCTAATCCCTTACCAAAATAAGGACGTAATGGATAGATCGGAGGATGAGCTTTATCGTCTTTCCTTCCATTTCTAGGACTAGGGCTCATTGAAATATGAGGAGAGACCTCAACTCCTATAGAGGAGTCTAAAACGGCGTATAGCGGTTTTTTAAAGTTAAATCCAGAGGGATATTTATTCGTCTCAGTTCGAGGATAGCTAATGTATCCCTCAGCATACAGGTTCTCGGCTACGGATAGTATTTTAGATGCGCTCTCTCCAGTTAAACTTACGAGATCCACCAGTAAGTCGTCCGTATAAATAGGAAGAGGTCTTCTTATCGTTTCGTAAGCTTCCTCATAATTTATGACCTTACCGAAGGCCTCCCTCTCTACCCTTTCCTTTATCTTTATAGCATCCTCTTCCTTCTCGAATTTATCCGAGCTAACTTCAAACTTAAAGCCCTTGTAATCTATGATTGCGCTTAAAACCCAATAGACTTTAGATTTAAATTCCTTGATTTCCCTTTCCCTCTTTACTATAAAGTATAGAGTTGGGCTTTGACAGCTTCCAAACGATACTACTCTACTAAACTTTATCCCCAGCCTTCTGCTTAAAAAGGTCAAATACCTAGTGAAGGCCGCTCCAGTTACTAAATCGAAGTTCCTCCTCAACATCGCCTTATAAACCCATTTCCAGTTGAGATCTCGTTCGGGATTTTTAAATGCTCTAATTAGTTCGTTCTCATCGGTACTGTTAAACCTCATTCTTACGTAAGGAGCATGATATCCCTTTATGTTTTGCCAAATGGTTAACACTTCATAAGCTATGAGCTCTCCCTCATGATCGTTATCTGTAGCGAGTACTAAGGTACCGTAGTTTTCCTGAAAGAACCTCTTAAGCGCCGTATACGTCTTCTTATCCCTTACGATCGTTTTAAATTCGTTTACGTTGAAAATTTCGATCGGATCTACCTTATTCCATCCATAATCCTCAGGAAGATCTACATCTAGCACATGTCCCCTCAATGAGAAGACTTTTACCCCTCTTCCTAAAGCCTTCTCTATAGCTCTACCTACGCTCGGCTTCTCAGTTACTACCAAATACATGTTTCCTCAACTATTCTATTACTATGTTAGGAGTTAAGTACCAGTAAACGTTCCACCCGTTCTCTCCTTTCCTAAGACATAACACCCCACTATTCTTAAACTCAACTATCTTCTTACTGGTCGTATTACACAAAAGCATAGAAGTTAAGAGGCTTAAATGAGGAAGATGCCCTACTAACATCGCTTCATAATTTATCTTGCTTAGCTTCTCAGCCCATATCTTTGGATCCGAAGATGGAGATAAGTTCCTATCTTCTACAATAGCTTCAGGTTTAAGCAGTTCGGCGAAAACCTCAGCGGTTTGTCTAGCTCTCAACTTTCCGCTATGGTATATTTCCTTAACCCTAATGTTCAATCTAGATAGGTAGTTAGCCATCTTCCTAGCATTCTTCCATCCTCTTTCTGAGAGAGGTCTAGCTGGATCTTCCTTTTCGCTCTTCGCTTCGGCATGTTGAACTAAGTAAACGAAGCTCAACTCCCTCAAGTAGTTCTTCCTAACAAGCCTAAGAACTTATCGTTTAAAACGTATTATACAACGATATCTCGTTAATTGAGGCTATTCTTCTCTTGGCTCTACGACTAATACGTCTACGTTTTTAGCGTAGTTAACTATTTTAGACGATATGCTCCCCATTAAGAACCTTTCAAATCTACCCAAGTTCCTCCTCCCTACCACGATTAAATCGTAACCTCCTTCCTCGGCGTATTTTAAGATCTCTTCAGGCGGATCACCTACCTCTACATCGTAATTTACCTTTACCCCTTTCACCTTCTCCCTCCTAACTATCCTTTCTGCCTCTTTCTTCAATTTATCTAGGTAATTCCTCTTGACCTCTTCTAGCTCTATTTTCAATTCAATCCCAAGTAATCTACCTAGATTCTCCAATTTGGAGATTACATCATCTCTTCTTTCTGGGAATAAGTCCAATAGGGAAGAGAGGATCATGTCTCCGGATACACCACAAAATGGGTCGAAGACGATCGTCAATTCATCACACCCCTCTTCACTCTAACAGCCACGTGTCTCTCGAAGTCGAACACCTCCCTAGGAGAGAGGATTAGCTTTCCCACCGCTATGAGTTCATCCTCTTCATTAACAACTGGTACATATTGCATTGGTCTTAATTCAGAGTCTAGATCTAGGACGAATTTGCAGAAGACTGATTTTCCCCTAGAGACGAAGTCTTCTGCCTCCTTTTTGATTATCACTCTGTTCCTAGGATATTCAGATTTTTCTAATATTAAGCGTGCTCCCCTAATATTAGGTACGAAAAAGTGGTCTTTTGCTCTTATACTTCCTATTCTTTCACCGTTTAGAATAACGTCTTTTATATTTCCTTCTTTGGAGAACGTGAACTCGAATCTCTCTCTTATCCTAACGTCGTATAGGTATTCCATTAGTGCTCTGAAAAGGGAATTGGGATCGACCTCTAATCTAGGGGTTTCCCTTGGCGAGACGAACTGTCCGAAGGGATAAACCTTGAGGATTTCAATGGGAACTGGGCCGAAGGGATCTACATATATTCTGGACTTAGTGCTCCTGATTCTCCTCATTAGTCTTCTAGCTCTCCTCACCTCTGGTCTCAAGGCTGTCTCTTATACACATCTCCGAGCCCACGAGACCTCTCTACATCTCGTATGCCGTCTTCTGCTTGAAA
>CALBHZ010000036.1 GCA_937892815.1 uncultured archaeon
TTTCAAGCAGAAGACGGCATACGAGATGTAGAGAGGTCTCGTGGGCTCGGAGATGTGTATAAGAGACAGGTTCATAACAATATTTAACTTTAAGGACGTATCCTAAGAGGAAAGAATGAGGAGATATAAAGCGATTATCATTATCCTTATTAGCTATATCGCCTTTTCGATGTTCCGGTTAAGCTTAGGAGTAGCCCTTCCCGAGATTATGAAAGAATTTCTTATTAATGAAACTCTAGCCGGCATACTGTATTCTGCATCTTTTTATTCTTCCGCTCTCCTACTTTTACCGGCAGGATATTTAGCCGATCTCTATGGAAGGGAGAAGATGCTCTTTATTGGGTATTTGATCTTGACCGTGGGTGTATTTTGCTCATCGATATCCCCAAGGTACTTTGAGCTGTTTGTTTCCTTAACATTAGCTGGTGCCGGATCAGGACTGTTACTACCTCCATATTACTCAATCGTAGGAGAAGCGTTAAAGGAGGCAAGGGGGTTTGCTGTAGGTCTAGCAACGGGGTTTTTTCAATCTTGGAGGGCTGCTTGGTTCTTTGACTATGGGTTTCTTTATAGCACAATATAATTGGAGGTTAGCGTTCGTCGTTATGGGCATTGCCATACTTTCGTTAACGTTTATTCAACTTAAAGTAGTTAATACGTCTACTCAAAGTAAGGAGAAGATATCGTACTCGATCTTCCCTCGGCTTTTAAAGGAAAGGGTTGTAATAATTGCAAGTATCTCAATTTTAATTGGTAGTATCACGTTTTCTACAGCTGCTGCATGGCTTCCTACGTATTTCATAACATCTATTGGTTTAAATCCAATAGAAACGGGATTCGCTTTCGGTTTATTTCTCTTCATTGGCTTTTTCGGCTCTCTTGCTCTTGGAGCTCTTTCAGATAAAATAGGGAGAAGGTTAGCGATCTTCATTGCGGGCATAGTAGCTGCAGCTATAAGTATAGCTATCTTCTCCCTTACGTCTTCCAATGTACTAACTATTATCCTTC
>CALBHZ010000037.1 GCA_937892815.1 uncultured archaeon
TACCTATCCTCTACATCTCCGTACAATGCTTGTATTTCCTCCCAGCTTAAAGGCTCCCCCTTAGATAGTTTATCTTTCGCTTTCCTTTTCATCTCCTCCTTTATGCTCTTAAGCTTCTCCACTCTCTCTCTTTCATAGCGTTCTTTCAGCTTTAATTGAATCGCCTTTATTGACGCGATAGTCTCGTATAGCTTCTTCTCTATCTCACTTATATCCTCTTCGATCCCCCTTATCTCCTCAATAAGTTGCTTTTTCGCAGCTTGCAGCTCATTTATCCTCTCTCTTCTAGAATCTAACTCCGTATGTACTTCATCTAGCTCAGCCTTAACCTCATATAGCTTACTTATATTGTCATCCAGCCTTTTAGAAAGTCTATCCGCCTTAACCCTTAAGGAATAGGCCTTCTTCCAATGAGCGAGATCATACGCCATTTGCCTTATTTTCTCAAGCAGTTTTTCCTCGCTTTTCTTCGTCATCGGCTTCGTTTGAAGGTCCCATTCAAGCTTCTCTAGCTCTAGCTGTATCTTCTCCCCATCTCCAGATAAGCTCCTCTCTATTTCCTTTAACGCTTTCCTCGTATCCTTTAAATCGCTTCTTATCTCCCTAATTTTCTCTACTATATCCCTCTTACTTTCCAATAATTCAGAAGCTCTCTTTTTAAGGAGTTTATAATCGGTTCTCTCCTTCTCCAGCTTTTCCTTTATACTCGCTAATTCTTCAAGAATCCTCTTTTTCTTCTCCATTAACCTCTTCAGTTCTTCGGCAAATCCCTTCCTTTGCTCCCTTAAGTGTATTAACTCCTCCTCTATCAATTCAACCACTTCCTAGTATTAAGTCGTATAAACGTGATCCAATATCGATCGTTCTATAGCTCCCTCCTAAATCGGGTGTTTTTATTCCCTTCTTCAAAGCCTCTACAATTTTGCTTTCCAAGATTTTCGAGACGTTTAAGAGCTCCTTATCGTTATGTCTATTGGCTAGCCATTCAAACATCATCTTCAGGGATAGGATCATGGAATAGGGATTAGCTATTCCTTTTCCAGCGATATCTGGAGCCGATCCGTGTACGGGTTCGAATAAAGCCATATCCTCTCCTATATTGCCTGAAGCTGCCATTCCAAGGCCTCCTGCTACTTGAGCGGCTTCGTCGCTAAGTATATCTCCAAACATATTCGTCGTGAGGATTATATCGAACGATTCGGGATTTCTAATTAAGGCCATGCTTGCAGCATCTACGTACATTTCGTTTACCTCAATTTCAGGATACTTCGATAGCTCATCTCTAGCAACCCTTCTAAACAAGCCGCACGTCTTCCTAAGTACGTTAGCTTTATGAACGATTGTTACCTTTTTCTTCCTCTGTAAGGCAAGCTTCGCGGCTTCCCTAGCGATCCTTCTAGAGGCCCTTTCGGTTATAACTCTAATTCCTATGGCCTTTCCATCGAACTCATACTCGAACCCCTTGTAAAGCCCCTCGGTATTTTCCCTAACTATTATTAAATCGATGTCCTTTATAGCGTTTAAACCTGGGTAGTTTTTAGCAGGTCTTATATTGGCATATAGATCGAACATCTGTCTAAGCTTTACGATAACGTCTGCTGCTGTTTCTCCAACGGGGCCTTTAATGGTAGCGTGAGCTCTCCTTATCCCCTCTACGGTTTCCTCTGGCAGGGCCTTTCCAGTAATGTTTAAACAATCATCACCAGCTAAGTAGAACTTGACGTCGAAGCTAACGTTGAAGCCTTTTTCTATAGCCTCTAGGACCTTTAAAGCGGCCTCGGATATTTCCGGGCCTATGCCGTCCCCCTTTATCCAAGCTATTTCATATTTCATTTTCCTATATTGAGATGTTTCCTTTTTAGGATGAGCTTGTTAATGCCTTCCAACATCGCCTCTACGCTTGCCAGCACTATATCTGGACCAGCCACTCTTGCCGATGCTTGAGTACCTTCTGCATCCTCAACTTTAACTGTTACTTCAGCTAAAGCATCTGAACCTCCCGTTATAGCCTCTAACCTATATTCCTTTAAGCTAACCTTGACTTTATCCCTTAATACTTCTTGAATAGCCTTCATAGCAGCATCTACCGGTCCAACTCCAGTTTGAGAGGCTGAGTAGATGTCCTTTCCAAGCTTTATCTTTACGGAGGCGGTCGGCATAACCTTATATCCCGTAACTACTACGAACTCCTCTAAATCGACCGCTCTTTCTTCGCTTTTAACCCTTCCTATTACCGAGTTAGCTATAGCGAATAAATCGGCATCGGTTACCATCTTCCCCATATCCCCTAGCTCCTTAACTTTTGCTACTATTACCTTAAGCTGCTCAGGTGTAGGCTTTATGCCCATGCTCTCAAGCTGCGCTTTTATTCCATGCATTCCAGCATGTTTGCCAGCGGTGAACCACCTCTTCTTCCCTACCATCTCCGGCCTTATAGGCTCGTAAGTAGATGGTTCCTCTATTACTCCATGTGTATGTATTCCGCTCTCATGACCGAAGGCGTTATCCCCTACTATCGCTTTATTTGGTTGGATGTATATTCCCGTTAACCTAGATACTAACCTACTTGTTTCATATATCAGTTCGGTATTTATCTTCATTTCGTATCCATAGAGTATCTTTAGGGCCATAACGGCCTCCTCTAAGCTTGCGTTTCCAGCCCTCTCGCCTATTCCATTTACGGTAGCGTGAAATTGTCTAGCGCCCGCTACAATTCCGGCTATCGTATTGGCTACGGCTAAACCGAAATCATTATGGCAATGGACGCTAATTATAGCATTTCTAGCTACTTCCTTTACGTTTCTCACTATTTCCTTCATCTTTTCAGGATAGCATACGCCAACTGTATCCGGAACGTCAAGCACGTCGGCTCCGGCTTCTACTACGCCAGCATAGACCTTCTTCAGGAAGTTCGGATCTGTTCTAGTTGCATCCTCGGCTGAAAACTCCACCTCTACGCCATGGGATTTTAAATACTCAACAGCCTCAATAGCCTTTTGGTAAGCTTGCTCTCTAGTTAACTTAAGCTTATGTTTGAGGTGTATGTCGGATGTTGCGATGAAGACGTGAACCCTATCTACATCGGCGTTTAGAGCCTTATCCATATCTACCTTAGCGGCCCTAGCTAGAGCACATATCTTAGCGTTTAACCCTTCCCTAGCTATCTTCTTTACCGCTTGGTACTCTCCTTCGCTAGTTATCGGAAATCCCGCTTCTATTACGTCTACGCCTAGCTTATCCAGTTGCCTAGCTATCTGCACCTTCTCGTCTACCGTTAAGCTTACTCCTGGAGTTTGCTCACCATCTCGTAAGGTCGTATCGAAAACGTATACCCTATCCTTCATTCTCTATCCCCGCCATTTTACGTACGAACCTCCCTACCTTCTCTATATCTTTCTCTTCTACTTTTTTCATTAACTCCTTTAACCTCCTCATACTTTCCTCTATATTTCCGGTCCACTCCTCAGCAAACTTACCGCTCCTTATGTATTCCAGAGCTTTTCTCATGTTTTCCTTTACATGTTCATCAACTATTTCATATCCCTTCGTTAGCCCTCCGTACTTTGCCGTATCGCTTACCGATTTCAGCATCTTCGTAAAACCTCCGGAATATATTAAATCCATTATTAGCTTTAGTTCGTTGCATACTTCAAAATAGGCGAGCTCCGGTTGATAGCCCGCTTCTACGAGCACCCCATATCCCTTTTCAATTAAGCTCATTATCCCTCCTACTAAAACAGCTTGTTCTCCAAAGAGATCGGTTTCAGTTTCCTCAGCAAAGGTTGTTTCGATAACTCCGGCTCTCGTAGCTCCAATAGCCTTTGCGTAAGCTAAAGCTATTTCCTTCGCTTTTCCGGTGTAGTTCTGTTCTACGGCTACTAAAGCAGGGACGCCGAATCCAGATTTGTAGGTCTCCCTCACCTTCGTTCCAGGTCCTTTAGGAGCGACCATAAACACGTCTACATAAGAGGGAGGTTTTATTAAACCGAACCTAATGGAGTATCCATGTGCAAAACCTAAGGCTTTTCCGGGTTTAAGCTTCCCAGCTACGCACGACTCATAGACTTCCTTATGTACGATATCTGGAATGAGCATCATTATTATATCTCCTTTTTCGCAAGCCTCCGATATACCGATAGGGTCGAAGCCGTCTTCTTCAGCTAAATCCCAAGACCAATCCTTCATCGCCAATCCTATAACTACCTTAATTCCTGAGTCTCTGAGGTTTAGCGCTTGCGCTCTTCCCTGGTTGCCATATCCTATTACCGCTACCGTTTTATTAAGTAATGGGCCTAAATCTACATCTCTATCGTAATAGATCTTAGCCATTACATCTACCTCCTACTAACCCCTACTTAAAGCTGTAACTCCGGTTCTAGATACCTCCTTAACGCCGTAATCCGATGCTAGGGAAATGAAGTTATCGATTTGGGACGAAGTGCCGGTTATCTCTACTATTACCGAATTCTTCGTTATCTCTAGAACCCTTGCTCCAAAGGCGTTACACAAATTTAAGATGGAGTCCCTAGTTTGAACGTCGCTCGCCCTGATTTTTACAATGGCTAACTCTCTTAAAATAGCATCTTCGCTCTTTATCTTCTTAACATCGATTACATCTATCGTTCTCCTCAATAACCTAACGAAGGAGTCCGCCGTTTCGTCATCCGCGATCATAGTTATGACCATCCTCGCTATGTCCCTATTTTCAGTAGGGCCTACTGCTATGCTCTCTATATTGTAGCTTCTCCTTCTAAAGTGGCTTGATACTCTAAATAGAACTCCAGGCTTATTCTCTACTAAGAGGGAAAAGACCCTTAAGCTCTCTTTCCCTTTCATCTCATCCCACCATCATGTTCTTGAGGCTTTCCCCAACGGGAACAAACGGGAAGACGTTCTCCTCTGGAGATATAGGGATATCTATTACGGTAGTTACCTCGCTCTTTATCGCCTCCTTAAACGCCTTTTCAAATTCCTCTAAGCTGTGAACCCTCACGCCTTCAGCTTTGAACGCTTTAGCTAGTTGAACGAAATCGGGAGTTGGTCCTAACCAAACCGCGGAGTAACGTCCTTGATAGAAGAGCCTTTGCCATTGAGCTACCATTCCTAATACGGAATTATTTAAAATGCAAACTACAACTGGTAAGCCCTCCGTTACGCTTGTAGCGAGCGAATTGCAGGTCATCAAAAAGCTTCCATCTCCAGCTATATCAACTACCGGTACGTCTGGCTTAGCCGCTTTAGCTCCTATAGCGGCTGGAAAGCCGAAGCCCATAGTACCTAGTCCTCCGCTCGTGATAAAGGTCCTAGGCTTAAGTACCTTGAAATATAGCGAAGCCCACATCTGGTTCTGTCCTACCTCGGTAGTCACTATTCCGTTTACCGGTAAAATTTCCCTTATCTTCTTAACTATATTTGGAGAACAGAGCTCCTTATTTATTCCGAATACCCTTCCATCGTACTCCTCTTTGAGCTGTTTAGCCCTCTTAGCCCATAAAGATTCCTTCTTAGATCTCACCCTCCTCTTTACGGCTTCATATAACATTGTGATCGCTGTTCTGAGCTCTCCAACAACATAATGATACGGCTTAACGTTCTTTCCGATCTCAGTTGGATCGATATCGAAGTGTATGATTTTCCTCTCCTTAGTAAATTCTGAAACGTCCATAGTAGATCTATCTGAAAACCTTACTCCTAAAGACAGTATCACGTCGGATTCCATTACTAACTTATTAGCTTGATAAGTTCCGTGCATTCCTATAGGGCCCATAGCGAGCGGATGATTTTCGGGTATGCTTCCCTTCCCCATTAAAGTGGTAACAACGGGTATTAAGAGGTACTCAGCTAACGCTACCATTACATCACAAGAGCCGCTTTTAATTACCCCTCCTCCTGCTAGTATTACAGGTCTTTCAGCATTTAACAATATTTCGGCCGTTCTCTCTATAGCTGAGGGATCGGGAGGATGAGAAGGTACGTAACCTCTAATTTCTACTTTATCAGGAAAGACCATGTCTGCCTCGCCTACTTGAACATCTTTAGGAACATCGATTACCACCGGTCCTGTCCTTCCCGTGGATGCAAGGTAAAAGGCAGCCTTAACTACGTAGGGTATTTCCGTAGGTCTTCTAGGTTGGAAAACGTACTTAGTTATAGGATTGAAAATGCCCAATGCATCCGTTTCCTGGAAAGCATCGGTTCCCAGTTGATGCGTTGGTACTTGTCCAGTTATAGCTACTACGGGTATTGAATCCATGTAGGCGTTCGCAATACCCGTAACTAAATTAGTTGTACCAGGTCCAGAAGTAGCCATAGCTACTCCTACTTTTCCAGAGGCTCTAGCATATCCATCCGCCATATGAGCTGCGGATTGCTCATGCCTGGCTAAGATATGTCTTATTCCGCTATCCTTAAGCACATCGTAAACCGGCATTATGGCGCCTCCGGGTATACCGAATATTACCTCTACCTTTTCCCTCTTCAAAGCTTCAACGAGAGCATGAGCCCCAGAATATACGACCATCTTATTATCACCTCAAAAAAGCGGCCCGAGAGAGGAGGCCGCTTATAATAGTAACACCAATAGGGGCACCACTAGCACGTCGATGTTTAAAAGCCTCGTTAAACTCAGCCTTTTATCCAATGCCCCTCTCTACACTATCAAGAGATGTGTTTTTATAAACTTATCGGAACTTGGTATATTTCGCCTTTTTACTAAATCTCGTAACTTTAGTAGAAAGGCTTATAGTTCTAGATCGTTTCACGTAGAGTATGGTAAGTGAAGAGATAAAAGAGGGAGTTAATAGAGCTCCTCACAGATCTCTCTTAAGAGCTACCGGAATTAGAGATGAAGATTTCGACAAGCCCTTCATAGGAATAGCGAATAGCTTCACGGAAGTAGTACCGGGACATGTTCATTTAAACGACCTAGTCGTTTACGTTAAGAGAGGGATTAGAGATGCAGGAGGAGTTCCCTTTGAGTTCAATACCATAGCGGTTTGTGATGGAATAGCTATGGGACATGAAGGAATGAAATATTCCCTTCCCTCTAGGGAAGTTATCGCCGACTCGATAGAAATTATGGTTAAAGCGCATGGGTTTGATGGTTTAGTTCTGTTAACTAACTGTGATAAGATCACGCCAGGCATGTTAATGGCCGCGGCTAGACTCGATCTCCCCTCCTTGGTAGTTACCGGAGGTCCTATGAAGGCTGGATTTTATAGGGGAGATAAAATAGGAGTTATCCACGTATTTGAGGCCATAGGGAGGTATAATAAAGGACAAATTAGCTATGGCGAGCTTTTAGAAATTGAGAAGAGAGCGTGCCCAGGTCCCGGGTCTTGTAGCGGATTGTTTACGGCAAATACGATGGCTATACTCGTTGAAGCCATGGGACTTTCCCTCCCATATTCAAGTACATCTTTAGCGATTAGCGATGAGAAAAGAAAGCTCGCATATGAAGCTGGATTAAAGATCGTTGAACTTGTGAAAAATAACTTAAACATCAGAAGGTTCATGACCTTTGAGGCCTTTGAAAACGCCATAGTCGTAGATATGGCTTTAGGAGGATCGACCAATACCATACTGCACCTACTAGCTATTAGTAGGGAAGCGGGCATTAATTTAGAGCTTGAAGACTTCGATAGAATTAGCCAAAAGGTTCCACATCTAGCGCCAATCTATCCAGGAGGTCCCTATATGGTTGAAGATCTGCATGAGGCGGGAGGAGTTCCGGCTTTAATGAAGAGATTAGAAAAGCTCATTCATCTAGATCTCTTAACGGTTTCAGGGAAAACCATTAGGGAAATAATATCGGAGGCTTCGATAAGGAATGAAGAGATTATAAGAGGTTTCGATAATCCTGTTCACAGCAAAGGAGGAATTGTCGTATTAAAAGGGAGCTTAGCTCCAGATGGGGCTGTAATTAAAACGGCGGCGCTGTCAAGTCAGGACTATGTATTTGAAGGATATGCTAAGGTTTTCGACAGCGAAGAGGAAGCCTACGAAGCTATTACAGGAGGACGTATAGAGAAGGGAGATGTTATCGTAATTAGGTATGAGGGACCTAGAGGAGGACCTGGAATGAGAGAGATGTTAAGCCCTACAAGCGCCGTGGTCGGCATGGGACTTGATAGATACGTAGCCTTAGTTACGGATGGAAGGTTCTCCGGCGGAACTAGAGGACCCGCTATTGGACACGTGTGTCCAGAGGCGGCGGTTGGAGGTCCAATAGCCCTAGTTAAAGACGGAGACTTGATAAGGATTAACGTAAAGGAGAGGAGGTTGGATTTGATGGTGGACGGAGAGGAATTGAGGGAGAGGAGGAAATTATGGAAGCCTATTAAACCTAAGACTAAGTCGTCCTTCCTCCTTAGGTATGCTCAACAGGTAAGTTCCGCAAGAGAAGGATGCGTTTTAAGGCTTAGATAATAAGATTTAATAAAGGACTGCTCATAAACTTAGAGACAACCGATGGATAGGAACGAGCTAGATGTGGAAATACTAGATACCACGCTTAGGGATGGTGCCCAAACTAGCGGAGTTTCCTTTTCACTACAGGATAAGCTGAGCATAACGCAGAAGTTAGATGAACTGGGAGTAAGTTATATTGAAGGAGGATGGCCGGGCTCAAATCCCAAAGATATCGAGTACTTTAAGGCTGTTAAGAGCTTAGAGCTAAAGAACTCTGAAGTAGTAGCTTTCGGTTCTACGAAGAGAAAGGGAATACCAAGCGAAAAGGATCCTAACTTAAACTCCATTTTAGATTCTGAAGTAGAGACGGCCGTTATTTTCGGGAAGGCTTGGACTTTACACGTAACTCACGTCCTAAAAATATCTCTAAAAGATAACTTAGATTTAATCTACGAAACCATTAACTTTCTAAGATCTCATGGTTTAGAGGTAATCTTCGATGCCGAACATTTCTTTGATGGATATAAGGAAGACCCAGACTACGCATTAAAAGTTTTAAAGACTGCCGAAGAAGCTAAAGCAAAGGTCATCGTACTCGCGGATACGAATGGAGGGACCTTAACTCACGAAGTAGATAAGATTGTAAGAGACGTTAAGGGGAAGGTAGATGCTACTTTAGGTATCCACGCTCATAACGATTCGGGGCTAGCGGTAGCAAATACGCTAATAGCCGTGGTTAATGGAGTTAAGCACGTACCTGTCTCTTATACACATCTGACGCTGCCGACGAATTAGACGGTGTAGATCTCGGTGGTCGCCG
>CALBHZ010000038.1 GCA_937892815.1 uncultured archaeon
GGCTACGATGGACGGCTACGCGGTTAGAGCCTTAGATACTTTTGGGGCTTCTAAACTAAGCCCTGTAACTCTAAGAGTTGTTAGGTTAGAAGGAGGCTTCGCCTTGAGGGAAGGAGAGGCGGTTGAGATAGCTACGGGAGCTCCCCTGCCTAAGGGAAGCGATGCGGTTGTACCTTACGAGGATACCAAGAGGGTAGATGACGTTATTGAAGTTTACAGACCCATTCCAAAGCTTGGAAATGTGTCAATAAAAGGGGAGGATGTAAGAAGAGGAGAGTTGATCGGAGAAAGGGGTAGAATCGTACAAGCATGGGATCTAGGGGTGCTAGCATCTATTGGAGTTAAAAAGGTGAAGGTAGTTAGAAAGCCTAAGGTGGCTTTGTTTAGCATAGGAAACGAGCTAATCGATTTAGATGAGGCAGATAAGCCTTTAGAAGATAAGATAATTAACAGCTCTAGGTTCGTTTTGAAGAGCCTTCTGGAAAATATTGGGGCTGAAGTTAGCTATAAGGGAATTCTCCCAGACGATCCTTTAGTCATCTATAAGGCGATCCTGAACAGTCTAAATAATTACGATGTAGTTGTTACAACCGGAGGAGTCTCTATAGGCAAGAGGGATAAGACGGTAGAGGCCGTTAAAAGGCTTAATCCGGAGCTATTGATTCGCGGATTAGCTATAAGGCCCGGGAAACCAACTAGCTTATGCGTAGTAAATAGGAAGTTAATCGTAATGTTATCAGGCTATCCAGTTGCGAGCAGCATAGGGTTTGAAGCCTTGCTTAAACCGGTATTGGAAAGGCTTATGGGAGCGAGGTCTTCGCCTATACCTAAGGTTAAGGGGGTATTAACTAGGAAGCTCGCTGCTCCCGTGAACGTTAGATCGTACGTGAGAGTCAGGGTTTTTAGAAGGGGGAAGGAAATCTTTATCGAGCCCTTAGCCGTAACAGGTTCCGGTATCCTGTCTACCTTAACCAAGGGAAATGGCATATTAGTGGTTCCCGAGGATGTAGAAGGCTATGATGAGGGTGAGGAGGTAGAAGTGGTTCTATTAAGGGGGATTGAAGAAGTTGAGTAAGAGGATCATATTCCATGAATTGGTAGTTCCCGAAGAGGCGCTTAGAAGGATTGAGAAGCTCGTTCCGTTGAGGCCCTTGGGGGTAGAGGAGGTGAGCTTAGAGGAGGCCGTAGGTAGGGTATTAGCCGAAGATGTCTATTCGAGCGTAGACGTACCTCCGTTCGATAGAGCTACGATGGACGGCTATGCGGTTAGAGCTGTAGATACGTTTGGAGCTTTTGAAAACAGGCCTGTATCCCTCAAAGTAATTGGTAAAGTTGAGGCTGGAGAGGAGCCTAAAAGGGAGGTAGGGGAAGGAGAAGCGGTTGAGATAGCTACGGGAGCTCCCCTGCCTAAGGGAAGCGATGCGGTTGTACCTGTCGAATTCACTAAAAGAGAGGGAGATTGTATTCTGATATATCGTTCATTAGTTCCTAATGAAAACGTTGCATCGGCTGGCTCAGATATAAGGCTAGGAGAGCTGATTTTAAGGGAGGGGGCCGTTTTACTCGAGAGGGAGGTAGGAGTTTTAGCGGCTATCGGAAGGGATGAGGTTAAAGTGTATAAGAGACCTAAAGTCGCTATAATTTCAAGCGGAAACGAGCTCATAGCTCCTGGAGATAAGCTAACTTTTGGACGCATTTACGATGTAAATACGTACAGCATATATTCAGCGGTTCTTAAGGATGGAGGCATACCCGCTAGCTTAGGCACAGTTAGGGATGACTTAGAGGAAATAGAGGAAAGGTTGATCCGTGCTGAGGAGGAGTTCGACGTTGTTATCATATCTGGAGGGACTTCGGCCGGCCTAGCCGACCTAACCTATCAAGTTCTGGATAAGCTCGGACCCCCTGGCATAATAGTTCACGGCCTTAAAGTTAAACCCGGAAAACCGACAGTTATTGCGGTATCCAGAAATAAGAAGCCTATCTTTGGACTTCCGGGATATCCAAACTCAGCTTTAATGATCTACGATCTGATAGTTAGGCCTATCATGAGGAAGTTAAGCGGGCTAAAGGAAGAGGAGAGGGAGACGATTAAGGCGAGGTTAGCAATTAGAGTAGAGGGTGCTAAGGGAAGGAGGGGGTTCTATCCCGTAAGCCTTGTAAAAGGAACAGAAGATATTGTAGCTTTTCCAATGTTTGCTGAGAGCGGATCTATATCATCTCTCTCTTTATCAGATGGTTATATCGTAGTTCCGGAGAACGTTGAATTTTTAGAAGAAGGAGAGGAGGTAGAGGTAAGCTTGTTTGCTGTAGAATACAAGCCAGCTGATCTCTATTTAGTTGGAAGTCATGATGTCGCCGTAGAATTCATTTTAAAGAGGTTAGGATATGGCTTTAAAATCGTTAACGTGGGTTCTTTGGAAGGGATAAAATCCGTAGCTAAAGGTTATGGCGATATCGCAGGTACTCATTTATTAGATGTTAAATCGATGGAATACAACGTTCCCTTCTTAAACGAGCTTAAGGTTGGGAACTCGATCTTAGTTAGAGGATATGAAAGAGAACAGGGGATAATAGTAGCCAAAGGAAATCCTAAGGGAATTAAAAGCGTTAAGGACTTCTTAAGAGATGACGTAGTAATAGTAAATAGAACGAAAGGTTCCGGGACTAGAGCCCTCTTAGATTTTCTACTAAGCAGAGAAGTGGGAAGCCTTGAGGAAATTAGGGATAAGATAAAGGGATATTATACGGAGGTGAAAACCCATAACGCCGTAGCGGCATGTGTAAAGCACGGTAGAGCCGACGCGGGAATAGGTATAAGGTACGTTGCCGACGCCTACGGACTAGATTTCATAAGTTTAGGTTGGGAAAAATACGATTTCCTGATAAGGAAGGAGAGCTTGAGGAAGAGGAGCACCTCTAAGTTTTTACAAATATTGAGGTCGGAGGAGTTTAAGGAGCACCTAACGAAGATGGTGGGGTATAGAGCGGGTAGAGATCTAGGAGAGATTGTTTGGGAAGGTTAAACCTCGATTTCCTTCCCTATATCCTCTTTGAATTTATAGCCTTTAGCTTCTTTTAAAATCGAGAGGAATCTATCACTTTTTAAAAGACCTAATAGCTCCTTAACCGCCCTCTTCTTCAAGCTATCTACGTTTACCGCTATATCGTATTCCTCCCATTTTAGGCTTAAGAAATTGAGGCCGTAAGATTCGGCTACATGTCGTAAAGTTATGCCGGCGTTGGCCTTTCCAGCGTTTATAGCCTCAACAACTTCATAGTGAGTCCATGCGACGCTATCGTAACCCTTAAGCCTTCTTCTAACTTCTTCATATGAAAGCTTACGCTTCTTCGCCTCCTCTTCCAATAACGCCTCTAACAAGATCCTAGATCCCGACCCCGGATTCCTGTTTACGAAGCGTACCTCCTCATCGAATAGATCCGATACGCGCTCTATTTTAATTGATGGATGGTAAGCTATGCCTATCTCCCTTTGGAAACCGCTATACAGTTTGATCTTTTCCTTTAACCCGAATTTCCTCACGTATGGTACGTTGTAGATACCGGTCTCCGGATCTAATAGGTGAATGCCCGTAACATCGGAATCTCCAATCGCTAAAGACATTAAACCGGCAAGAGAACCGACCCAATGGATTTCCTTATTAGCCTTTAAAAAGCCGAACAGAAGGCCTAATAGGGGATCGTGACTTCCAGCAAAAACTAGCTCGGCTTTCCTCCTTCTTCTCATAGGAGCTATTGGCTTTTGTAGAGATAAGTAGAAGTCGAGTAGCTTTCTTCCCTCGTTCGTTAAAACGGCCCCTCCCCCACCTCCTACCCTTCTCTCTATTAACGTTGTCTGTAGAACCCTCTCTACCTTTGATATCCACTCCCAAGCTCGAGAATAGGGGACGTTAAGGCTTTTTGAAGCGGATAAGATCGAGCCCGTCTCATCAATAAGCTTTAACAGTAAGGCGATTTTCTCGGTAATAAGCGGCTTACCGTTAAGCTCGAGCCTTAAAGTATAACGAGGAGTTAGCTTTGCTAATTTATCCTCGAATTCCCCGCTCATCTTACTCAACACCGTCTTAGGGCTCGTAACTTATAACTCTAGCAGCCGATGCCTTGAATACGGCGAACACCCTTTTCCCCTTTCTCAACTCTAAGTGCTCAAACGATCCTCTCGTTATAAGCGACTCCAATCTCATACCCTCGGATGTTAAGGTTAAGTGCACCAACGATCCCTTCTCTTTAATATCCTCTATAACGCATTCGAGGACGTTTCTCAAGCTCGTCATTTTCGGCTCTTCCGTAAAAATTCCAATATCCTCAGGCTTTAAGGATATTAAGGCTTTTCCTCCTTTTTTACATCCAGCCTTCGATAAAGCGGTGATTCTCTTGCCGTTTATATCGACCTTTACAAGCTCATTATTTACCTCTACGATTTTCCCCTTTAATAAAATAAGGCCTCCGTACAACGAAGCTATTTCTAAGCTTTTAGGATTTCTCATCACTTCGATAGGCTCTCCTACTTGTAAAATTCTACCGTTTAACATGACGGCTACTCTATCTCCTAATTCGGCTGCCTCGATTGGATCGTGAGTTACGTGGATTGCGGTAAAACCTACCTCCCTTCTAATTTCCTTAATAAAGCTCTTCAACTTCTCAGCTACTCCCTTGTCTAAATTGCTTAAGGGCTCGTCTAGGAGCACGGCTTTTGGGGAAATGACTAAGGCGCGAGCTAGAGCTACCTTCTGCTTTTCTCCTCCGCTTAAGGTCGTAACCCTTCTATCTAGCAGATGTTTAATCTTCATGATCTCAGATATCTCCAGCACCTTCCTCTTTACCTCGTTCTTATCAATCCCTCTAATTTTTAGTCCGTAAGAGATATTCTCAAAAACGGTCATATGGGGCCACAACGCGAGGTTTTGAGGAACGAAGGAAATCGCTCTCTTCTCAGGAGGTTTAAAGGTTACGTCAACGCCGTCTATAACTATCTTCCCTGAAATAGGTCTCCTGAAACCGGCTATCGTTTCTAGTAGAACGGTCTTTCCAGCACCATTTGGCCCCATTACAACCATGTACTCCCCTCTTCCAACGTTAAGCTCTTCTACTTCCAAAGTAAAGCTTCCCGCCCTTACCCTTAGCTTTTCGATCTCGATCATTTCCGATGAAGAGCTCTTAAGCCTATTAGAACTAAGAGGCTGAAAATGAGCAGTAAGGTGGAGAGCCCTGCTGCCGCCTTTAAACCTCTAGTTGTAAACCATTCGTAAACTAAGACGCTGCTTACGATTGGGTGGTACGCTACTATCATTATCGCTCCCACCTCGCTTATAGCTCTAGCGAGGGCCATTAACCATCCAACGATTATGCTCCTCATCGCTAAGGGTATGGATATAGTAAAGAACACTTTAAACGCGTTAGCGCCTACGCTCCTCGCGACGTTCTCCAAGCTTACGTCGATTGCCTCAAAACCTTCCCTTGCAAAGTTAATTGCAAAAGGAGCAGAGACGAAGCTCATCGCTGCAATTACTCCTAGAAGAGAATCCTCTACGCCGATTCCCAAAAGGGAGCCTATAGGGCCTCTGCTATTATAAGCAAGTAAAATAGCGATACCGGCTACGGTATGAGGAATTACTAGAGGGAGATCGATGAGCCCGCTTATTATACCCTTCCCTCTGAAGCTTAGCCTAGCTAAGATATAAGCTAAGGGAATTCCGAATAGGACCGATAAGGTAGCGGCTATAACGCCTGCTTCAAAGGACAGAAGAATTGAGCTTAAAGCCTCCTTACTAGCGCTAGTTTCTACGATGCCCTCCCATCCAGCGATCGTTATTAAGAAAGCTAAGGGGATCAAGAGGAATAGTATCACTATACTAGCTACAGCTGAAACGGTGATTAAAAAGCCCTTACTCCTGAGAAGGAGGTGATCGTACTCCAATTTCAATCGCCTCCTCGTATTATCTCTTCAAGCCAATTAGGAACGTTTCCCTTCACTATCGGGTTATCTAAAGGCTTAAATCCGTTCTTAATTAGGAGGTTTTTCCCTTTATCGCTAAGCAGTAGCTTAATGAAGGCCTTTGCGTTATCGATATTTCTAGAGTTAGATGGTATCGTAAGACCGTAAGCTATCGATTTGGCCTTTAGAGTTTTCACTTCATTACTAACACCTAAAATTTTAATTTCAACTAAAGAATACCAGTTATCTAGATTAGGATCCGCTAAGTTAAGCTTAGCTGGCAAGCTAACGTAATTGAGGTTATGCGAAATCGCTAAGTTCTTATATTCAAATGCATAATCGAGCGCTCCGGATTCAAGTAAAGCTATCAGATCTACGGATTTGTCTCGTATAAAGATCTTTTTCGCGTCCGGTTTAACTCCCCTGCTTGAATCCAAAACTACCGAACCGTCTCCAAGCTCGTAATTTATTCCCGCATATTTCCTTAAAACTTCTAGAGGTAAGGTTGTTTTGAGTGCTAGAGATGCTAACCCTAAAACCATACAAGCTCTGTACCCACAGGGATCCTTATTGGGATCAGCGAAGCCGATTCTAACATCGGGCCTTAAAATTATGTCGAGCCAACTTTCTCTATTTATCTCATTAGAATACTTACTAGAATTGGTATATGCTATTACCATTTCGTTTGAGGCGAACGCTAAAACCCACGAGGCTGCGTTTTCAGTGAACATGAGCTCAGGGATTAACCTGTAATCCGAGACCATTACTATATCGGCCGATTTATTTAGATCGATGATCTTCCTTATAACGTCGATACTTCCGCTAGGCTCGTTTAAAATCGAAATTCCGTAACTTTCCTTAATCGCTACGCTTAGATCGTTTACAAGCCCAGTTAAGCTTCCGGCATGGAATATCCTCAGTTCCTCCGTATTTTCTTGATACTGATGGAAATACCAGGCTCCTACGCTAATAATGAAAAGAACTAATATCGCTAGTAGGATCTTTTTCATATTATCCGATATCGGATAATAGATATTTAAAAATTGCTAAAACAAGGACGTTTCTCCGCCACCTTCATCCTCCCATTTAAGCCCTCCACCTCAGCGTTTAATCCGTCCTACTTCCTCCTTCAGCCTCCCATACTACTTACTAATTTAGCTATATCCGAAAAGCGTGTCTGCAGAGAGAACCCCCTTCAACCTCTTAAACATCTTCCTCAGTAGCTTCCTCTCGGTTTTATCCTCTTCAAGCTTTCTGCTCGTCTTGTTGGGTTCCTTCATCTCCTCGACTTCGAGCTCTAGAAATGCGCTTACCTCTTCAGCTCTCATACGTCTTAGCTACATCGGGGCATAATTTTTAGCCTATCTCCTTCCTCCTTTAATTCTTTAGGTAGCTTCTTAGCTTCCCTAAGCTTATCGTTGATTTTCATAAAGAATATGTGTTAAGTCGTGTTTATCGTTGCTTTTGGTCGTGGAAACATTTCTCGCTTATTAACCTAGCCTAAGTTCCTTAGCGACGTTTTTCTGAGATGACGGTAAACGTGGCTCCGGCGTCCATTAACGCTTTTTACTTAGCGGGTTTTCTTCCAGTTTTCGACTTGACGACGACCTCTATGATCGAGAAAGGAGTCGTTGTTATGGAACGCCTCGATCGATCGCGCAAGCTTTTCTATTTGATCCTTATCCGTTTCAAGAAGGCCTTTTGCTATCTTACCTACCCCTCTGTAGAAGGCCGTTTCAGCGTATCGAATTACGTCATCCATAAGCTTTGGAGCCCACTTCAGCAAGTGCTTTTCTAGAAATTCCATCTGAGTCTCTAAATTGCTCGATAGCTCCTCGGTCTTCCTCGATTTCAGCGCCCTTAACGCCTTTCTGCATAGATGGGCCATGAAGTAGAGCTCAAGGGCTATATGGTCTTCGGGCTCTTTAAACTGCGGCGATTTTACGAGGCCATTGTCTAGGTAGAGCTTCCGAACCTCGTCTCTAGGTTCTTGATACAGGAAGCCCGTCAGATAAGCCGATTCCGAAGGGTGTATGATGCCTACACCTTCACTTGCGTGTAGAACTCCTAAGAAGAGGCTAGCGTAATCGGCGGCTAGCTCCAGCTTGACCTTTTCGAGCTTACCCTCATCGAGCTCGCTTAAGTAGTTGTATAGCTCACGTGCCCCCTCTCTAATGATGGGATTTATAGAGCTATCTAGGCTAGATTTAAAAAAAGCCTCTTTGTTAGATATCAGCGCTCTTAAAAAATCATCGTCGATCTCTTTTTCGAAAACTCTTCCGAGAAAAGCGTAGATGTTTTGTCTCGCTTTCAGAGAACTCTCTAGATCCATCGCTAGCACGTCCTACCTTTTAATATGCAGACTTACTTCCTTAATCCTCATCTTGTCGATGGACGCATATATAGCATCCACGTCTGCATCGTTAACTGGGCCCTGTTCTCCTCTATGGTACCCGTGCGGAATTGCGCTTGGAGTATACTCCTCACCTGTAAACGTTATTCTGAGTATTCTGAGAGCACGGAACCTAGTATAGATAGTGGTCATTTCTACGTTTTCAGCAACTACGTCTTTAAGCTCGGCTATCCATTTTTCACTAAATTCCCTCTTGTTCCTAACTCTGTCGAGCTTGTAATCGAGAGGGAGCTTAATCGTGAAAGCCTTGGCTTCCACGAGACCCATTCTCATCTTCGTGACCTTGTTTACTAAGGCTCCATACGTTTCAGGACCTAGGACTGAGTAGCCCTTTCTAACCTCTATATTACTAGCTACTATGTTTAT
>CALBHZ010000039.1 GCA_937892815.1 uncultured archaeon
ATATTACGCTTTTGGGACCTGATGGCGTACCCGTCAAAGCTCCCAAGGATATCGTGATCCACCTGTATTCATCAGATCCTAGGATAATTAGCTTAAAAAGAACGGTTACATTGCCTAAGGGTAGCTACTACGTTAAAACGTATGTAAATACAAGCAAAGTTGAGGGAAATGTTCTTATAACCGCTGCGCCAGATGGTGTTGAAGCTGGAACTTTAGAAGTTGAAACGGCTTATCCATATGGAGAACCCGTTAAAATAGGGATATATTCGAGGCCATCAGTCATTCTCCCTTTTGAAGACGTTGAAGCTACTTTAATAGTTCAACTTGAAGATGGAACGGGTCACCCGGTTAAAGCTGACAAGGATATATTGGTTAGATTAACTTTATCAGATAATGATTTAGCAGATGCGCCGTCCTTTGCGGTAATTAGGGAAGGAACGAGTAAATCCGAAGTTAAGCTTAAGCCTAGGGGAGTAGTAGGAACTCTGGAAGTTACCGCATCAGCTATAGGATATGAAGAAGGAAGTTGTGTAATTGAAATAAAAGCACCACAACCTACCTCTTTAACGTTATATCCTGCGCCTGAGGTCTTGCCGGCCGATGGAATAAGCATAGGATATGTAGCTGTAATGCTCGTCGATGATGAAGGATACCCGGCTTTAGCGGAAAAGGACGTAACGGTTTACTTATCTAGCTCTAATAATACCGTCGCCTTCTTCTCTACTAATAAAACTGTAATTAAGAGAGGAGAGTACTATACCATAGTTACGGTGAATACGACCGGATTAGTAGGTACTACTACTTTAACGGCTCATGCTGAAGGATTAAATCCCTCCTCGGCAATGATTTCTACATCTCCCTTAGGAACTTATTCCTTTCCCAATAAGTTGAAGCTTTACGTTATTCCTGATATCTTCTTGCCTGATGAAAAACTCCATAAGGGGGTAGTTGTTGTTCAGCTATTGAATGGAACGGACTATCCTATAATACTTTACTCAGACATCGTTGTAACTCTATCTTCCTCCGAACCTAGATATGGTGATGTAAGCAGGTATGTAACGGTTAAAGGAGGAAGTAATATAGGAGTTGGAGATTTCCACACGGGCCATATTACCGGTTTTACTCAGTTAACCGTTACCGCGGACGGATTCGAGGCTGATTATACGATGGTAAGCGTGGAATCTAGACCTCCAAAGGTGATTAGGTTAGAAGTGGTTCCCCCCATCTTAAAGGCGGATGAGGGAAAATACGATGTACTGGTAGTTCAGCTTATGGATGAATTCGGTAATCCAGTTAGGGCGATTAACGAAACCGAGATCTTCCTATTACCCTCAGATGAGACGCTTATTAAAATGCCGTACGAGGCTTATATAGAACCTGGGGAGAACTATGTAGTATTGCCAATAAAAACTACTAAAGAACATGGTGAAGTGACGATCTTCGCTCATTCGACGAACTTAGAGTCAGGAGAAATAACAGTGAACATTCAACTCCCATATCCGAATACCATCGACATAGCTATACATCCCTCCATGCTTATCGG
>CALBHZ010000040.1 GCA_937892815.1 uncultured archaeon
GTTCAGCTATAGCGTCTCTAATCTCAACAGGAATCGACTTTACGCTTAGATCTTCAACTTTAGCTGGATCTAATATTGGAACGAATAGATGAACTCTAACCTTGCCGTAAGGAACTACCTTTATCCATCCCTTGAGATCGTACCTTAAGCCAAATACGGCCTGTCTCCTAATGAATCCAAAGGGAATAGTGAAAGATGTAATTACGCTTGAGAATACGTGCTCTTCTAACGGCTTATCCGATATGAATACCCATATGTGCTTAATGAAATCACGCCTACACCCGTAAACGTGAACGAACTCCCTTAGATCCTCGGCTTTTAACTCTAACACCTTCCGCTTTACCTTTAAAATTTGATCCTTCCTGCTCTGATCGGTCTCCTTCTTGTACCTCTCCTCTAGATCGTTGATAGCTAGCTCCTTAATTGAGGCTAGAGCTTCATCGGTTATAAAATCGGACATTTCAACGGTTAAGGCTTCAAACCTCCTATAGCTAGATCCAGTAATTCCGTAGAACAGGGTTACGCCTAATAGCTTTCCAGGAAAGGCAGGCCTAACGTTTCCCAATACCCAAGCTATGAATAAGATTAAGCCGAATAGAAGTATTATAGCTGGAACGGTATATCTTTCGTAGATCCATGAGTAAGCTCCAGAGAAAATTAGATAGAGTAGAGCTATGATCGATGCGTACAGAACTATAGGTAAGGTCCTTTGAGCCGTCATGATCCTCCCAACCTCCTTATTATCTCGGTAAGCATTCCTGAACTCCAGAAGAGCCAGAAGATTACGGCTATGATCATGAAGCCTATCCAGATATCTACGTCTTTATACCAAGGCTTCTTAGGAACTGGTCTCCTTTCCTCCTTCTTGATCTCTCCCTTAGGAGTAATTACGATCTCTTCCTCCCTTCTGCTCATAGATGCGTAGTATACGCCAACCACTAGGCCTACGGTTATGATGGATATGAGAGCTATAGTGGTCCATGCATTTGCCTGAAAGCTGATTAAGTTCCCCTTAACGAACTCGCTAGTCTCCCTGCTCAACCCTATTAACCCTTGAACGCTCTCGCTTAGCTTAGATGTTGAATTGCTGAGCTCTAATATCCTCTTAACTAGGTCCCTATTCTCGGATCTTATCTCGTCTATTATCGACTTCACTATATCGCTCTTTAAGGACCGCCATTGCTTAGTTTGAGCCTCAGCTATTTCATCTGGAGTAGGGTAATGAGGTCCTACGATGCTGTCTACTACCGCTTCTACCTTTAACCTAGCTGAATAAATTAGCATGGTTTGGTAAGTTCTAAGCATAGCTGAAGTTGAGTAGGTGTGGACGTTTACCGTTCTCCAAGCTGGCTCTCTGTACTTAACGTCTATAGTTATGAAGTAGGTATCCGTGTCGTTGCTTTCAAAGAATACAGCTCCCTGTCTAACGGTTAAGGTATACCTTGAGCTGGGCCTTAAGGACCTAATGGATGCGTTAACGTTCTCGGATCCCTCGAAGGTTATAGCGAAGCCTCCTGGAGTCCATATAGTTAGCCTTAAGGGTATTACCGCTTTTTCGATAGGAGCTGCGCTTATCCTAACCGTAAACTCGATCTTTCCTGGAACTCTAGTATCTACCGTTTTGTTCTCCTGCCATCCGAATAGAGATGCGGACACGATTACGGTTTGATTAACTGGCAGCGAGAGCTTTGCCATTCCGCTTTGATCCGTTACCTTCTCATCAACTATAGCAGATCCGACGTAGGCTCTAATTAAGACGTTCTGAGCTGGATCTCCATTCGGATATCTGCATATTACCGTAAATTCTACGTTCTTTTGAGCTAAAGCTGGAACAACCGTAAGGGAAAGGATGAAGAAAATTAAGACTATCTTCTTCATGCTCTACACCTCGATCTGGATTATAACCTTAGCTGGCTTGCCGTGAAGCTTCTTGCGCTCGGGCTTCTTCATCTTTTTAAGATCTTCACAGTTTTCGATCTCAACGAGCTTAGCGTTCTGTATAAACCAGTACCTAACGTTCTTCTTAGCTATAATCATCCTTCCTGGACCTGTAGCTCTAACCACGCCTTCGATTACGATCTCCATCAGTAGATAGAATGAGCTAGCTCGCTAAGGAATATGAAAGAAGAGTATGGAGAGAGCTCGATAAATTTTAACAGCATAATACTCTTCCTAATGGTATGGAATGTACCATCGAAGCAATATTGAAATTTAGTGCTTTTAGATACGTCCATGTCGATAAGCCAACCATAGTTGATAATGTAGAATTTCTACCATTAGATCAGAAAATCCCAAAGAAGGACTTAGA
>CALBHZ010000041.1 GCA_937892815.1 uncultured archaeon
ACCTTCCTCCGTTATATGGAATTCAATAGTAACTGTGAAGGAAGGGCCGAAAAGCTCATCGAGCAAGCTTCCAGCTAACTCCCTAAGGACCTTTAACTCTTCTCTACTTAACTCGCTAACCCCCGACAATTATCCTCCCTCTTTCATCAAAAGATAATACCTTCATAACGTCGCTTATCATCGATCCCCTCGCCTTTATCACCCCTACTTTCCTAACTAGCCTATCTCCTATCCTTTCCAGGGTAAGAGCTATAATATTGTCCGCAATAGTGCTAATTTCCAGTTTTTCCTTAAACGGATCTCCTATTAAGGTCATGAGAAACGTTAGTCCTTCCTTCTTGCATAGGGATACTAAGCTCCTCGTTATACTGCTGAAGTCCTCTTCGCTATATACCCTTTTCAACGCCGTTAATCCATCTAGAACAATTCTATGTGGTTTGTATTCCTCGATCTCCCTTCTCTCATGGTTATACGTTTCATATGGGGTCTGCTGTATCACAGCTCTACTTATTATCCTAAGGTTTTTCATCTTATCTTCTCCGATATCGAACTTTTTTAAGTAAAACATGATTTGAGAAGGGGATTCTTCGTAGGAAATGTAAAGGCATCTTTCCCCCTCCTTTAATCCATCAACGACGAAGCTAACGGCGAGCATCGTTTTCCCGGATCCTGAAGGGCCTACTACGATAGTAGTAGACCCCCTTCTCAACCCTCCTCCCAGCATTTCATCTAGCTCCTTTACTCCGGTGCTAAGCATCTCATCTCCTAAACTCCCCTCTAGAGGAAAGGTTAAGGGGGGCACTAGCTTAATACCTCCTACTCCTATATTGAAATCGTAGTGGGAAGTAGGAATCATCTTCCCTCTCAACTTCCTAATAATCAACCTTCTTCTCGGTAAACCTCTTTCTAGCTTCTGCTCTAAGGTGATAACGCCGTCAAATATGAATTCTTCAATACCGAGGCCTATAATTGTCGCTCCATATGGCAAATCCGATATTATGATAGAGGTGACATCCATTTTCTTTAAAGAATGGAGTAATACATTATGCAGAAAGGACCTTATTTCTGCTGCATGTATAAACAGGGATTCAATAGCGCTTATGCTATCTATAACTAACCTCTTCGCGTTTATCTTCCTTATTACTTTGAGGATATTTTTAACTAAGACTTCGAGAGATTCTTTATCCCTCGCGGTTAACGCTTCTATAAATACAAATCTTCCCCCGTCTTCAAATTTCTTTCTGTCTCTTATACACATCTCCGAGCCCACGAGACCTCTCTACATCTC
>CALBHZ010000042.1 GCA_937892815.1 uncultured archaeon
GGAAGCTAATGAGATATTTAGAGCCATCAAAAATATCGATGGCGTTAAAGAGGCAGAGATGATGATAGCGACGGGCTTGTTGAAAATTAAGACGAGCTTGCCTATCTAACTACTTCTTAGGGCCTATTTGCCTGTTCTTTAGCCTAAGAGCGTCCTTTCTCTTGCATTTCCTACATCTCTTTGCTGAAATTGAATTCTTCGCTCCACAATGCATACATATTTTGAAGTAAAGCCTTCTCTGCATAGCGATTTGCCTCTTTACTGGATCGGCGATGGGCATGTCTCTCCCCTCACCTTTAGCCTTTATATCCTTTACCTAAGGAAGAAAATAAAGTTATTTCTTTAGTTTTTCCTTCATTAACTTGGGTACTTCAGAGGGAAGTTTAGCCACTGGAACCCCGGCTTTTGCGAAGGCGGCTTCCTTAGACTCCACCGTTCCGTAGCTTCCGTAGATTATAGCTCCTGCATGTCCCATCCTCTTTTCCTTAGGCGCCGATCTTCCGGCTATATAAGATACTACCGGCTTCGGATATTTAGTTTCAATGATGTACTTAGCAACTCTTTCCTCCGCTTCTCCTCCTATTTCGCCAATTATCACTACCCCCTCGACTTTAGGATTGTCCTTAACCATCTCCATTAACTCGATGAAGTTAGTCGAATTTATGGGATCGCCTCCTATTCCTACGGCTGCAAATACGCCTAAACCGTCCTTTGATAGGTAATTTGAAATCTCGTAAGTAAGCGTACCGCTTCTAGAGAAGACGGCTATGCACCCTTCCTTAAACGGCTGAGGCGGCATTATGCCCATTTTAAACTTAGGAGGTACTATTACCCCAGGCGTATTAGGTCCTATGATGTTCGCGTTTCTCTCCCTTGCTTCGTGTAAAAGCTTTAAAGTATCTCTAACGGGAACTCTTTCCGTAATTCCTACAATGAGGCTAATGCCGTTTTCTAAGGCTTCGTGAACAGCTGAGTAATAGAACTTAGCCGGTACGAATACGATGCTGGCTTCCACCCCTTTCTCCTCTATAGCTTCCTTTACGGTATTGTACACGGGTACCCCTAAAACTTCTTGTCCTCCCTTACCTGGAGTAACACCGGCCACTATCCTAGTTCCGTACTTCAACATTAGCTCGGAATGAAACCTCCCGTATCTTCCAGTAATTCCCTGAACTAATACCTTTACGTCGCTAGCTTCCCTTTTTCCCGATAATATATCAGCTAATAAGCTCATGCCTTCACCTCCTCTAACGCCCTTAAAGCGTCCTCGACCTCTATGTACGAGTGGATATTGTTCTCCTCCAATATCTTCCTAGCCTTCTCCTCCTCGGTACCCGCGATTCTCAGTACTAATGGAACTTTTATTATCCCATCATCCCTAGCCTTTATTACCCCCTTAGCTACCTCTACGCAGTTGGTTATGCCTCCAAATATGTTCATGAATATCGCCTTCAACCCCTCTATCTTAGAGACTACCTTTAAGGCTTGATAAACCCTGTCGGCGGGAGCTCCCCCACCTACGTCTAAGAAGCAAGCGGGCTTCAGCCCCTTATACGTAACTAAGTCTAAGCTTGATAGAACTAAACCCGCTCCATTTCCCACAACGGCTACGTTTCCTTCTAGAGGGACAAAGCTAAATCCGTACTGATCCGCCAGCTTTTCTAATTCGGTCTTCTTAGAGTACTTCTCCAGATCCGCATGCCTGAATAACGCGTTGTCATCTATAATTATCTTAGCGTCTAGAGCTTTAAACCCCTTTTCCGAGTAGACTAGAGGGTTGATTTCAACTAATTCGGCCTCCGTAGCCTCACAAAGCCTATGTAAGGCTTTCGCTAAATCATAGTAAGCGTTCCTTAGGCCTTCGGGAAGCTTCAAGTATTTCCATCCTTCTTCAATAATTTCATCCGGGAGTTCCCAATGATCGAAGTTTAAGACGAGCTTATCTTTAACGCTCTCGACCTCTACTCCGCCTTCCCTAGATAGGATGTACGAAAACCTCCTTTCCCCTCTGTCCAGGAATATGCTCATGTACAGCTCTCCAGTATGTGGGGAGAATTCCTCTATTAACACCTTATCAACCACGTATTGTCCTACCTTTCTCCCAAAAAGCGCTTTAGCTTTCTCCTCCACTTCCTCTAACGTAGAGGCCTTTTGTATTAACCCAGCTTTTCCTCTACCTCCCACCGGTATCTGAGATTTCAGAACTACTGGAAGCCCTACTTCCTTTGCTTTCTCAACGGCTTCATTTACGTTAGTTGCAAGAGCGCCCTTTGGAACGGGAACGCCGTATAACTTAAAGAGCTCCTTTGCCTCGTACTCCAGTAGCCGCATATCCGAGCATTACACCGTAATATATTTAAAAGTAATCTTCCGTAGGCAAAACGCAAGGGTGTCAAAGATGTCAGAAACACCAAACGTAGTACTCGTCGGCAAAAAACCAGTAATGAACTACGTTCTCGCTTGTCTAACGCTCTTCCAAAACGATGCCAAGGAGGTAGTTGTTAAGGCTCGTGGAAGGGCTATCAGCAAGGCAGTCGATGTAGCTCAGATAGTAGCTAGAAGGTTCCTTAACGATGTCAAGATCAAGAACATAAACATCGATACCGAACAAGTAAAGAACGAGCAAACCGGAATGACCACCAACGTTAGCAGCATTGAAATAACTCTAGCGAGGTAAAGGAAACGAAAGACGTCAACCACTCTTTAATTTTATTTTTTAAAATTTCAAATTATATTTAAAATAAATTTCATCTATA
>CALBHZ010000043.1 GCA_937892815.1 uncultured archaeon
ATATACCTAAGCTTGTTCATCCTTTCCTCAAGCTCCTTATCGATCCTGAAGCTGATAACTATACTCATACGCTAATTACAATACAATAGCGTAATACATGTATTACGAGCCCTCCTTGGTGGTTAGGTAGAGCTTCTAGGCTATCTAAGATGCCTTTGTCTTAGCTGATTGTACGTTATAACATCCACGTACTTCTTAGCTTTCTCCTTAAGCTCTCTATCCTCTGTTACGAGCACCGCGCCTAACGCCTCTGCAGCTACCATATATGACGTATCGTAGAAAGTTGTCTTCTCAGCAGTGGCCAACTCAATGATCCTATGCAAATCTAGCTCATCGAAGCGAACTATACCGATAACTTCCTTTCTTACGAGGTCCTTCAGTACTCCAATGATCTCTACGGCATCCTCTAAGCTAACGGTTTTCCGTAAGGTCGACAACTTCCACAGGCTATTACCAGCCTCGTAGATCGTTAGATCCGTTATGTGTAGCGGTATTCTAGTTGCTATGTCAAGCAGTTTTTCGCCGTAATCGAGTAGTAAAGGTACATTATCGACGCATCTAGTAAAAGCTTCATCTCTTAGCTCTATCCTCTCTCACAAGCTCAGCTATAATGGTAGGATCTACCTTGCCCGCTAAGCGTATCCTAAGCCTCTTTAACCTCTCTTCAAGCCTCTTCATTTCAACTTCTTCAACGTATTCTTCGAGAAATCCTCTAACGATCTCGCTAACGTTAACGTTAAGATTTTCAAGCTTCTCCTTAAGCTCCTTAGGAATCCTGACAGAGATCACCGTGCCGCCCAATTCTCCATCGTAATACAATATGTATTACGATGTTATAAACTTTACAATAGCTCTGTTGCTTATGCCTTCTTGATTAAATCCTGAACTTGAGCGTAATGCTCAATAGATGAGGCGACAAAACGCCTTCGCAACAACTATCTACGACGCAGGTGTTTCCTTTGTGTTTTTTAACGCACTTCAAATACCCCTTCTTCAGCTTCTTTACGAGCTTTTCATTTACGGTATACATGCAGGTGCCCTTAATCACGGCTTGGGCGATGTAGGATGCATCGTATACCGATACGTCGTTCTTAAACGCCGCTTCTAGCGCTTTTTCAACGTACTCGCCCCTCAAGAGGGTATAGGGTAAAAGAGTACGCCTCTAGGGATTCGGAGGTCTCCTTCACCCCGCTTTCCGAGAAACACCCCCTTATAATATAGGGCGTTTAAACTTCGAAGATTATGAGGTCGGGAGCAACGATCATTACTTCCCCGTCGATGTACCCATCCCTAAGCAGTAGAGCCTTATCGGAGTTCTCCTCTTCCACGAACCACTACGCCTGCATCAACTACTCCTTCCATACCGCCCGTCCCTAAACCTCCTTACGATCTCCTCCGCCTTAGCTCCACCTACGCTCTTCCTCCTTTTGAGCTTCCTCGCTTAACCTTCCAGCCTCCTCCGGACTTAGCTCGATAACGGGATTGAGGAGCATTTCCTCTACGGTTCGCACAGCTTCTATTACGAGCTTGCCGTCCTTAACGCTTGCCTCTACTACCCTCCTTTCCTAATGCCTACTTTCTCCCTTAGCTCCTTATTCGTATAGATCTCCTCTTATTGCCAACTTTGAGAATTATTTCCGACAATGAGCTATCACCTGATAAAATAAAAATTTCCGATAGTATAAGCATTTCCGAACAAGGGATTTAGAAGAACTCGATTATAAGTAAGCTCGTGGCGTTCAGGCATATTCCCGGATCTATTCGCTGTCGAAAATTTAAGAAAGCATGTCGGCTATTACGGACATACGGCCGGCTATACCTTCAGCTAACTTCCTATCGATCCATAGAGGAGGAGTTGTTATCCACTTCCCTTCCTCGAAATAAGATAAGGTTATCCTAGCTCTAGCTCCAAACTCGGTTCGGTAGATCCTCACCCATAGATTTACGTTCTTACCCGATACCCTGAAACCTCCTTCTAATTCCTTCTCACTCGATTTTTCCAAATCCTGTAAGAACGGCATGTTAGAACAGAGGGATGTAGTGGTATTTAGGTATTAGCATAAAGCTGCTCTATCTTTTACCCGGTTAGACCCATGTAGCTCCTTGTGTATCTCTAGCATTTATTGCGTCCATGAGGGAACCAGCATATGAAGCTACAAAGTCCTCGTAACACAATAGCCGTGCTTATCATTTGAGCATTCACCCATCAACCACAAAAAATCCAATAACTAGGCCACCTTCAGAACCTTCTCAATAGAAGTCACGCTTATCGCTTGGTAATATATCTCCGTACGCAGATTCAATGTTTACTTTATCCGAACTACGAAAGGTTTATAGTAATCTCGCCGCTGATCTCTGCAGTTTTTGGCGAACTATGCGCTAGCGTGTAACGGGAATATTTATTGAGCTTTTCTTGATGATCGTTGTGCTTAGATAGGTTGAGGTAGCTCTTCCCACTACTGAGCAAATTCTTAACCCTCTCCGTGACGAACTTCGAAAACGAGCACGGCCCTTCTCATTTCCTCCTTCCTCTCCTCCGCTCATCCTAACTTGGAAAGTAGTCATAGATAACCCTGTTTGACGTTTTTACCTTATACTCAGCTTTAAAAAGTTACCAGTAAATTGGTGCGGGGGGTGGGAT
>CALBHZ010000044.1 GCA_937892815.1 uncultured archaeon
CTAGAGTGACTAAGGAGGAGGTCGACAAGCTGTTAAAGAAGTATAAGGACCAGCTAAATCCGAAGATAATGGAGGAGCTTAAACAGGTTCTCTACAGAGGAAACTTAAGCTTGAAATCGGCAAAGAATGTGATTCAAAAGGCAGTAGAATCTATTAAGAGAGCTACCGTTGAACCTGGAGAAGCTATAGGGGTCGTTGCTGCTCAATCTATAGGAGAGCCCGGTACTCAGAAGATAGGATGAAGGAAAGGAACGTAAGCATACAGGACGTAGCTAAGGTATTGTCTGGAGGAAGAAGGAAGGTAATAGTAGATGAGAAGGAGAAGAAGGTAACCGTAGTTCTAGGAACGCTAGATCTAAACGCCTTACAATCCTTTAGGAAGAAGGCCTTGAATACTAGGGTCAAGGGAGTACCTAACATCGAGAGAGTATCGGTGATAAAGAAGGAGGGAGAGTGGATTATACAGACCTCAGGCTCTAACCTTCCTAAGGTATTAAGGGTGTCTGGTGTAGATCCGACTAGAACGACTACCAACAACATATATGAAATAGCTATGACCTTAGGAATTGAAGCGGCTAGAACCGCTTTAGTAAAGGAGATAGTTAATACGTTAAATGAACAAGGTTTAGAGGTGGATATTAGGCATATCCTGCTAGTAGCTGATCTAATGACGAGCAAGGGAGTTTTACAGCAAATAGGAAGACACGGCGTAGCTGGATCTAAGCCTAGCGTATTAGCTAGAGCCGCCTTCGAAATCACGGTTCCAACTATAGCTGAAGCCGCCGTAAAGGGAGAAGTAGAAAGGCTAAGGGGTGTTACCGAAAACGTAATAGTAGGATCAACGATACCTGTTGGTACGGGAATGGTAGAGCTCTACATAAAGAGCAGTGAGGAAGAATGAAGACCTTAAAAGCTTTCGAAAGCTTTTTAAGACGATCGATTAAAACGGGAAAGGTAGATTTAGGATATAAGAGCACCCTATCTAGCATTAAGTCGGCTAAGCTTGTAATTTACTCTAGATCTCTAGAGCCCGAAAGGCTACAAGAGCTCATTAAAGCCGCTAAATCCCATAAAACTCCCGTAGTAGAGTTCGATGGAACTTCGATAGCTCTAGGGAGGGCTTGTGGAAGGCCTTTTCCGGTACTAGCTTTAGCCGTTAGATCTCCGGGAGATGCCGATCTAAAGAAGTTCTTAGAAGAGGTAGAGGAGAAGGTGAAAAGTTGACTGAGGAAATAAAGTATACCGAGGAGGAGCTCGGCTTAATGGCTATGTTCCATACCTTAACGGGCGTTCATCCTAGAGATTGCATAATAGATGAACAATTTAACCGAGTTATCTTCGTAATAGATAAGGGGTACATGGGGTTAGCGATAGGAAGGAGGGGACAGACGATCGCTCAGGTAGAAAAGCTAATAGGGAGACCGGTAGAGCTTGTAGAGTATTCAGATACTCCTGAAGAGTTCATAAAGAAGGCCTTAGGGGAAAGGCATATCATAAGCGTGAGGATAACTCAAAGGTACGATGGCAAGAAAGTAGGCGTAGTTACTATACCCTTTAGGAGCAAAGGAGCGGTGCTAGGTAAAGGAGGAAGGAATGCTGAAAAGGCTAGGATGTTAGCGAGGAGGTACTTCGGAATAGAACAGTTACATATAGTCACTCAATAAATTTATATTGAAGTTCCTAAAGGTGGTTGTAGGGATATGGGAAAGAAGTCGCCGTTAGGGGAGTTTGCAGCTAGAAAGCTTAGGAAGAAGAGGCAGAAGTTTAGATGGTCGGATGTTTACTACAAGAGGAGGATATTAGGCTTAGATAAGAAGGCCGATCCCTTAGAGGGAGCTCCTCAAGCAAGAGGAATAGTTATAGAAAAAGTTGGAATTGAATCTAAACAGCCTAACTCGGCTATTAGAAAGTGTGTTAGAGTTCAGTTAATAAAGAACGGCAAGCAGGTTACGGCCTTTCTGCCCGGCGACGGCGCTTTAAACTACGTAGATGAGCACGATGAAGTGATAATTGAAGGTATAGGAGGTTCGCAAGGAAGAGCGATGGGGGATATACCAGGAGTAAGGTGGAAGGTCGTAATGGTAAATGGTGTAAGCTTAAAGATGTTAATTTTAGGTAAACGAGAGAAACCTAGGAGGTGAGGTCATGCCTAGAGAACCTAAGATCTTGTTATTCAATAAATGGGATTTAAGCGAAGTTAAGGTTAAAGATCCGGGGTTAAAAAGGGTTATTTGCTTAAAGCCCGTCTTCATACCCCATAGCTGGGGTAGACATGAACACAAGAGGTTTGGAAAAGCGGAAGTGAACATAGTTGAGAGACTGGTAAATAGCATGATGCATTTCGGAAAGATCGATGCGAAGAATACAGGAAGGATGGGAGGCAAGAAGCATAAAGCTATAAACATCGTTAAAGCCGCTTTCGAAATTATCCACTTAAAAACCGGACAGAACCCCGTTCAAGTCTTAGTAAGGGCTATAGAAAACGCTAGCCCTAACGAAGATACCACTAGGATAAGCTACGGCGGTGTCGTATATCACGTATCGGTCGACGTTTCTCCTCTGAGAAGAGTGGACCTAGCTCTCAGGTTTATATCTGAAGGAGCTAGATTAGCCGCTTTCTCCAATCCTAAAAGCATAGAGGAGGCTTTAGCGGAAGAGCTCATTAAAGCCGCTAACAACGACTTAAATAGCTACGCTATTAGGAAGAAGTTAGAGCAAGAAAGGATTGCGATGGCCTCCAGGTAACCTCTTCTCCTACATTAAACTTATATAATTCAAAAAATGCCCATATGTCTGTTAAGGTGAAGTGATATGTCCCAAAAGCCACACTTAAACTTAGTAGTAACGGGACACGTAGATCACGGAAAGTCAACTATAATGGGGCACTTCCTATATAAGCTAGGCGTAGTAGACGAGAGGACGATCGCTGAGTATGCGAAGCAATCCGAAAAGTTCGGAGCCGGGGATACCTTCAAGTACGCATGGGTTCTGGATACGCTAAAGGAGGAAAGGGAAAGAGGGCTAACTGTTACCTTAGCTTTCCAAAAGTTCGAAACTAGAAAGTACTTCTTCACGCTTATAGACGCACCTGGGCACAGAGACTTCGTAAAGAACATGATTACCGGAGCGAGCGAAGCCGACGCCGCTTTACTTGTAGTATCCGCTAAGACCGGAGAAACCGAAGCGGGGCTATCTGAAGGAGGCCAAACTAGGGAACACGCCTTCTTATTAAAAACCCTAGGAGTAAATCAATTAATAGTTCTCATTAACAAGATGGATGTAACCACGCCTCCTTACGATCAAAAGAGGTTCGAGGAGGTAAAGGAGGCGGTAACTAGGCTTTTGAAGTTAGTTGGATACAAGGTCGATAAGATACCGATAATTCCCGTCTCCGGGTACAAGGGAGACAACTTAATAGAGAAGTCTGAGAACATGCCTTGGTACAAGGGACCAACTCTGTTTGAAGCCTTAGACATGTTAGAGGTGCCTCCTAAACCTCTAGATAAACCTCTCAGAGTACCAATACAGGACGTATTCTCGATAACGGGAGTTGGAACGGTACCTGTAGGAAGGGTTGAAACCGGTGTATTAAAGGTAGGAGATAAGGTAGTGATAATGCCCGTTGGCCTTACCGGAGAGGTTAAATCGATAGAAACCCATCACACTCCAATACAAAAGGCCGAGCCTGGAGATAACATAGGGTTTAACATTAGAGGAGTATCCAAACAGGATATAAGGAGAGGATACGTCGTAGGGCATCCAGATAATCCTCCAACCGTCGCAAAGGAGTTCATTGCTCAGATAGTAGTCGTCTACCATCCGACGGCCATAGCTGCAGGATATACGCCGGTCATGCACGCTCACACCGCTCAAGTAGCGACTCAAATAACCGAGCTAATATCTAAGCTAGATCCTAGAACCGGTCAGGTAATAGAGGATAAGCCCAAGAGCTTGAAGACTGGAGACGTAGCGATAGTTAAAATGAGGCCGTTAAGGCCCGTATGTATAGAGAACTTCAAGGACTTCCCAGAGCTAGGAAGGTTCGCCTTAAGAGATATGGGAAGAACTATAGCCGCAGGGATAGTAAAGGAGATCACGGAAACTCACAAGGTAACGATTAAGTAGACTTTAGTTCTCTAATCTCTTCTCTACATTATTTATTTCTATATTGTCGTAATCCTCGACTTCTTCAAATTTGCTCAATAGCTGATCCGTTTTACTAACGATATCAAATACCTCTTTTTGCACGTCTATAGCATCAGCCTCGTCCCTCATCCTCTTATCTATGGCGGATAAGGCCTTTGCACATCTATTTATTAAACTCGCTATAATTTCAACCGTTTCTTGATCGTTAATTGAGGATGAAAGGGTAGCTCTTAAGGTCTCTCTATACATAAGTATGAGGAGTCTCAACCCTTCATATCCTATCTTTATGTCCTCTTCCAACGCTAAACTAAACCTCTCTAACAGCTATAAACTTAATTGCCAAATTCCATTTTCTCCCAAGGAAAAACTATCCACTTATCTACCACTTCTAGGTAGAAGTCAGGCTTAAACTTACTCCACGGTTTTATGAAAAGCGTGGCGGTGTATATCTTCTTAGGAGAGTGCTTCTCTTTCAAGTGTTCTACAACGGCCATCATCGTATCTCCCTCATCTATCAAATCATCTACTACCAGGACGACCTTATCCTTTACGTCTTCGGAAAGCGTAGATAGTATAACGGGTCTACCCCTCAACCCGATAGCTCTATAAGACTTTATATTTATGAAATCAACCGGAACCCTCAGCCTATCTGCGATTACTAGAGATACAGGTAAGCCCCCTCTAGCAATTCCTACTACGAGATCTACCTTGACCTCTTTGAGAACCCCGCTTAACTTTTCAACTAACCTTCCAAATTCATTCCAGTCGACGTACCTCTTCTCCATTTTTCATACTTCCTACGTACGCTAGTTATAAGCTTTCACGCGATCTCCTTCTTAAACGTTAAGGTAAATATAGGGGCTAGGGTTATAAGCCCCATCGCTATATAGGGAAGCCTTTCCTCGTAAGAGGCGAGAAGCCCTCCGAGCATAGGGCCCATTATAAACCCGGTTCCAAATAACCCTTCGAAAACGCCCACGGAGCCAATAGCGCTCCCTCCCCTCTTTACCACCACCTCTAAAGATATGGGGAAGAAGAGCCCTAGTAGAAGTCCTAGAATGGAAAATAGTAGTAAATGGGGAGATTGCATCGTAGAGCGCCGATATTAAAATGCTAAAGGCTAACATCCCGAGGTAAGATGTGGTCAAAACAGCTCTCTTCCTACGAACGCAATTAGCTAAGTAAAACCCTACTAGCCTTAAGAAGCCGAAGGACGGAACAACAGCCAATTAACTCTTCACGTAAACGGGGGTAGATGGATATTATTATTCCAGGGAGAAGGAGTAAGGAGCTACTAAGGTAAAGGCCAACCTACCCCATCCACCTCTTTCTACCCTAACTTCTTCTCTCTCCATCTTCCATTAATATTAGGGGAGGGTCCTAGAATAACCGTTAACCCTGATATTGTGAACAGGAGCTTTAGGCTACAGCCTGCTATAACCCCTCCTATGTATGGTCCTACGAAAACCCCGAAGCCCACGAAAGGCCATACATGGCTATCTTCTTACTAAGATCTTTTTCTCGCTATATACGCTACCATCGCCTCCACAGGAGGCCAAAGGAAGGCCATATCGATTCCGGAAATTATCATTAAGCCGATTATCTGGTAGAGGTTTGAGGTCGACGGTAAAAGTACTAAGGACGCAAACCCCAAAACTAAGCCAATTATGTATATTTCAAGGGGATCTAACTTTTTCGCGAGAAAGGCTAAACGTAAAGGAAAGGATTGCATAAGGAGCGGACCTTACGGTACCTACTAAACCTATTTCAAAATAACTTCCTCCAGTTTCCTTTACGAAAATGGGGATGAAGTACATAGATAGGGCCAGTCCTAAAGTGGAAATGAAGACGGAGAGGTATATGGGGTATAACTTATTTAGTTCTTTCAAAAACTACTTTCCCTCCTCGCCTTACACGAACGATCCTAGAAGCGGGTATTACCGTAAACTTCTCGGACCTCCTTAAGAACTCTAAAAGGCCGCAACTCACTATTTCATCTCGATCCCTGTACTCTACAACGTATAGCGAAGGATCGTCGCCGTATAGAGCTTTGCTAATTACCTCCTCTAGCCTTCCCTTCATTTCCTCTACGGACGGAAAGCTTCCCTATTTTTAGCTTTCCATTGTAACATTTTATGCCCATAAGTTAATCCGGTTGCTCACCTACATTATTACACATGCAACAGTATAACGTTCAGGGGTTCATTAAAACCGGAAGCGATAGGGTAGATGAAGCCTTAGGAGGAGGTTTAGCTAGAGGCGCATTAACGCAAATCTTCGGGGAAAAAGGTGTAGGGAAGAGCTTATTAGCGTTACAGATAGCCTGTTACGTGGTATCTAGAGGTAGGAGCTCGGTTATCCTCGATACGGAACAAAGCTATAAGCACCTTCTAGGATGGCTTCCTTCCTTTAACAAAAGGTTTGGGAAGCAGATAAAGGTAGTATGGACGAGGGTGGAGAGGGATATTAAAAGGAAGAAAGCGTCCGAAGTAAAGGCGGCTTTAGAGGCTCTCTTTTCTCAACTGAAAATGCCCATAGATCAATCTAAAATACAGGCTATCCTCTGGATAATATCTCCAGACGTTAACTTAAGCTATGAAAGGGAGAAAGAGCCAGCTATTTACATTATATCCTCTCCGTATATACGCGATATACTACATATACACGGAATAAGAGCCGATATATCCAGCTCCTCCGGAGGGAGGGTGGAAGTTAGGATGTTGCCGGGCATGATAGTAGACGTTCTATCCTCCCCTCTTGGGGAGCTCATTAAAAGCGTTAAAGCCGATGTACTGATCTACGATTCGCTATCTATGCCCTTTAAAAGCACCTTTATATCTACGCAAGATCTCCCAGCTAGATCGGCTACATTAGCTATGCTCTTATCGCAGGCTCAAAAATTATGCAATTCACTTAACATAGCGATATTAGCCATAAATCATACGTCCGAGAATCCATCTAACCCTTACGAGAGAAGCAAACCATATGGAGGTAAGATAGTGGGATATGACTTCAAGTTTAGCTATGAAATGGTCAACTTAACTAAGGGATCTAAGTGCTCTGAACAAAGGAGGGCTATAGTAGTGCATCGCCATTTACTAATGCCTCCCTATTCTAAAAACACCGAAGTTCTTATAACTAACGAGGGGTTTGTATGATCTTTAGACTCCTCAAGTACCTACTTATACCTCTATCCTTTCTAACAATGGCATCCTTCCTCCACTCGATCTATAAGGTTAATCAAAATCCTTTAGTCCCGCTCCTTTACTTCCCGATATCTATACTGACCTCGCTATCGGTATACAACGCAATTGCTAGGAGAGGAAGGACTTATATGCTTTACATACTGCTGCTTTTAATGCCCGCTCTCCATCCTGTACTTTTCTTCGTTCCGCTCCTCTTTCTGTTCAATAAAACGTCGTTACGTAAGGGAGTAAAGGGATGGATCTATTGGGAAGGCTTGATATTGAAAAAAGTTAAGTTAGGCATAAGGTTAATTGGAAGGATAGAAACCCGCCTTCCCTTCCCCATATACTATGCCGCTCCTTACCTTTACTTAATAGAAAGCGGCAGAGGTTTAACCTTATCAAAGGCTTACGATAAAGCCTTGAAGAGGTTAAGGGAGAAGCTCAAGCTCTTAACTGAGGAAGGAATTCCCTTCTCTCCAGTGCATGCACAGGAGCTTCTAGATCTCCATAGATCTAAATTTAGATACTCAGAGGACGACTTCGACGTTCTCGTTATAAAGGCGGATAATGGAGGAGCGAAGATATCCAAGTTGAAGAGAGCGAAGTTTTTCGCTAAGGGTCTAGATAAGCTAAGGCCGTATCGGAGGGAAGTCCTTAAAGTTACGGGAAAGCCCCATCCTTCCGATATATACGCTATACCAATTTCCCTATCTAACGTTCACTTCAGTCGTTTAAAGGGACAAAGCGCGGGTTTTATAGGAAGAGATCGAGGCTTAATACCTATAAAGCTAGCGGGCAAACCTTGGGCCCTTCTAAAGTGGCAGTATGCGGCCTTAGTAGATCTTGGATACAGTTCCGATGGAGAAGGCTATCTTTCCCTTGATGAGCGCTTTAACGATCCTCCCCTCAACGTTGTTAGCTATGGAATAAACTTGGGCCCTACCTCTTCTACTCCTATTTAAGATCCCCTTCTCCTCCAATTTAATCAGTATCCTTCTTATCTTCCCTACGTATCCCTTCTTTAAATCGAGCTTAACGCTCGCCCTCCCCTCTCCCAAGGCCGTCATAATCTTCCTCATAGATAGCCCTTCTGGATTTTTCGATAAGATCTTGAGAAGTCTATACTCGATAGTATCTCCGAAACAATCCTCTATTATGGGAGATATAATCCAAGCTAAATCGTTGAGGTAATGTCTGAGAATCGTTACAAGCACGACGTCATTCATAATACTCCGCTAACCTCCTCAGCTGATCTACCCCCCTATCGGTTATCCTATACCCTCCATC
>CALBHZ010000045.1 GCA_937892815.1 uncultured archaeon
GGTTCAAGAAGCTACTGAAGGAAGTAGAAGCCGGTACCGTGTTTAAGAAAGATGAAGAGGTATGGTGGGTATGTAGAGAGTGTGGATACGTTCACTACGGAAGAGAGCCTCCAGAAAAGTGTCCATCTTGCGGTCACTCTAAGAGCTTCTTCCAGCTTAAATGCGAAGAGTACTAGGTGGTAAAAGTGGTCGTTAGGAAATTAAGCCTAGCGTTTACTACGTAGGAGCTATCGTTCAATTCGTACCTTAATTTTTAAAACTCGATCTCCATTCCAGTAGCTAAGGGCTTAAAGTTCTCTCTAAACTCCTTATATAACTTGTACTGCGCCTTAAAGCCCGTACAATGTCCAGCGTATATCCTTTCGACCTTCATCTCCTTAAGCTTCTCTGTAGTCTTCGATAACCTTTCTTCAGATGCCTTTATCAAGTGGAGTCCTCCAATTATGCCCAATATCCTGTCCCTCTTAGTAATTCGTTTAGCGTGTTCTAGAATATTTATTATACCGGCGTGACTACACCCCGCTACAACCAGTACGCCATCCTCTATTTCGATAATTAGAGACATATCGTCTAACATTTCATCTTTAACCCATTTGCCGTTTTTTATTGTAAAAGCTTCAACGCCTACGTCTTCGAAATCCGTAATTCTCGGAACTTCTCCAGTAGACCATATTCCTTTCGCTATTTCAAAGGGATGGTTAACTAAGACGAGCTTTCCTCCGTTCTTCTCAATTTCCTCTTTATTAACGTTTGAGGGAACTCCGATGTACTTTATACTAGGCCTTTTAACGTAACAAGGCCTAAATAGATCCGGATGGGCCACTATGGGAACTTCCTTTTTCATGGCTTTTAAAACATCGATAAGCCCTTCTGTATGATCGTAATGACAATGAGTAAGGAAGATGATGTCTACCTTACTTAAATCTATACCGAGCTCTTTAGCGTTATCTACAACTACCTTTCCGTAGATCCCCGTATCCAGCAATATGTTTACCGAACCCTCTTTCCTCCGAACTTCGATAAAATAAGAAACTCCGTGTTGAGCTAGTAAACGAGAAGGAAATAGAACGCTATCATCGGCAAGAACGCTTACCTTTACCGACATATGCTACTTAAGCTGAGTAGGATATATAATAAAATTTCTACTCGGCTAGCGAATCCGCATACTCAACCCTCTTGTACTTCTCTCTTCTCAGGAGGGAAGGTAGCGTCTATACCCACTTTATTTATCGTTCCTCCGTTACTAGCTGAATCGGCTATATGTCCAAAAGGTCTTTCTTAACAAGCCATATAAATCGAGAGCTATTGCCATACGAATACATCTTTCTAATTACACGTTGAAGTTCACATTCATCTATACTATTC
>CALBHZ010000046.1 GCA_937892815.1 uncultured archaeon
CCCTTATAGAAGTTAGAGGATCCTTCTTCAAGTAGGTTCTAAGCTTGAAGAAGTTCAGCCTCAACCTGTAGAGGTAGGGGAATAAGAGGCCCTTGCCCGTATCCTCTAGCCCGGATTCCACCCCTCCAGAGCCGGACGACGCCGATATCCATCCGAAGAGCGGGAGAAAGGGGCCTTCATCTTCCCCTTCCTTCTTAAAGCAGATAGAGATTAAGACGGAGAGGGGGAGTAGGGATAGAGGGAGGAGCCAGATGAGTAGAGGGCTTGAGGCGATAAGGAAAAGGGAGAGGTCGAAGAACAAGTTAGTGTGAATAGCCTTAATGGGCAAGTTCCTCTTGTAGAAATAGGAGCCGGGAGGCCTCCTCATGTAAAGCTCGATAGCCTTAGATGAGAGCTTGTGTATATGGTAGGAGGTGGAGATATGGGGCAAAGCGGAGCCTAGGGCGATAAAGGTAGCAATTAGAGGGTTTAGGAAGGCCATGGGCAAAGCGGAGATAGTAACGAATACAGATCTCTTATCTCCAGGAGATATGGAGTAGGATAGCAGGAGGATTGCTAGGTAAGCTAGGTAGCTATTGCCGCTTACTAAGTAAGCAGCTATTGCGAAGGAAGAGGCTATTATCGGATATCTCCTTACGATCACGTCTTTACAGCTAAGGAGCGAATTTAAGCTTACTAATCCGAGGATTTAAGAACGTAAGCTTCCAATAGTATGTCGTGATTGCGGATCTCCCGGTTTGCGTTAGCATGGCGATTATCGCGTATCAAGATTTTAAAAATAGGTTAGTAGACGATTGGGCCTTCCTTCCATCTCTCATCTTCTTTCCCCTAGCTCTCCTCATCTACCCTCACATCTTAACGCCCGTTATCGTTAAAGCCTTAATTATGGGGCTACTTGGGCTTCTAGTGTATAAGCTGGGGTTAGCGGCTCAGGCGGATGCGATTATCTTGCCCCTCCTAACCTTTTCAACGGGAGCTTTGTCCCCTCTTCCGTCCTTCGTAGGAGCGGGGATCGTAGGGTTAACGCACATATCCTACATTTTCCTTAAACGCGGATCTAAGGGATTTAGTAAGATCGTAAGCGTAGAGGACGCCTTGAAGGACGATAAGTGGATACCTAGAAAGGTGATCTTAGGAGATGTAGAAGAAGAGCTCCCCATGCCTCCCGAAAAGGCGTGGGATAAGCTAAGAGAATATAGGGATGAGAAGGCGGAGGTACTGGTATCCTTTGGAACCCCATTAGCTGGATACTTCGCCTTAGGCTATTTAGGCTACTTCCTCCTTAGGCTTTTCGTTCCATCTATCTAGGGGTTGGAGCTGTAGCTCCAAGCTACTACTATAGCGAGCGTAATGAAGGACGTCGCGAGGCCCGTTAAGCTCGCCATTACTATCTCGTTATTGCCTATTAACATCAGTAGAGCCTGATATAGGTAGTTTAGTATTGCGGTGTGCTTGAAGAGGAAGTAGCCTAAGAAGCCTATCGCATACCCTATTAGCCAAAATCCGAAGAGCACCTTAAACCTCCCCATCTCAGGTCACATCTCCTACTTCTCGCTTACTTTATATTAAGGAATTAAGACAAATGTTCTTTACATAAATGTCATATCCAAATAATACCTTTTTACCTTCTCGATCCTCCTCTACCGTAGCTATCGAATAGCCTTCTACACGCTCTATATATCTCTTCAGCATCGCTTAAAGCCCTCTCAGCATCTTCCCTTGTGAATAGCTCGTCAGGTCCACGTAGCTCATCTCCGTACATAGCGGGCTCCCTCTTCTCGGCTAGCTCCCTACTTTTAATAGCAAAGAGGTCTACGTTGAACCATTCAGGAAACCTGTCCTTAAAGAGGAGTAAAACCCTGCTTACGTCGTGCTTCTTAGGATATTCTACGCCTAAGAGCCTTAAAGCCGCCTTCAAGCTTAGCTCTACGCATTCCTGTGCGCTCCTCACGGCATAGGCCGGGCTTCCTTCCAAGGTTTCTCTTTTAGAGGTTTCCAGCCTTCTCTTAGCTTGTTCAAGCAGCGCTAAGCCCGCTTCATAGCTATTCATATTTCCACTACCTCTCCCGGCTTGAAGCTAGGCTTGAGGTCCCAATACCATTCGTCCTCCGATAGGAAGACCCTCTTAGCCCCCAATTGCTTAAGCCTTTTCCTCATTTCAACAGCTTCCCTCTCGTAGGTTCCATCATCATAGAGTACGATGCCTTCATCTACTATATCGAGCAAGATGAAGGGATGTAGCTTAAGCCTTCCAACGGACATAGGTAAGATGGTAATGTGGGTATCTATTCCATTACGCGATAACCACTCTAGCTCCTCCTCAACTTCTTCGTCCATCTCTGCTTTTATTAACGCGTCCCAAATTTCCCTAGGCTTCTCCGCTACGATGAGTAGATCTACATCGCTATCTCTCCTAGCGCATCCTCTAGCAACTGAGCCGTACAGCACTACGCTTTTCACCTCTAGCCTATTTTTCAGTACCTTCGCTAAGTAAGCTCCTATTAAGCCGCAGTATTCCTGTTGTTTTATCGAGTTCAAGTTCTTAATAGTACCGGAAGCTTGGAGTACGCATATCTCGGGAGGGTGGAGCCTGAACTTTACCTCCTTTAAGGCTATCCTATACGCCCATCCTACCCTCCTAAGCCTATACATGTATACCTTAGCGAGCTGATAACTTCCAATTAAGTCGGATACGTCCTTTAACGTGAAGGACTCCTTTCCGTAAGTACCGTAAAGCTTCGAGTAGAGAAGCCCTACGCTCTTCTCCGGCCACATGGTAACATATTTAGTAACCATGTGATAAAAACCTACCTCCAACGCTTTTGAGAGCATCGAGTCTAGCGGGAATGGCCGCCATCTAAAGAGTACTCTCAAGACCTAAATCCAAATAACGCCCTCCTGAGCTACCTTAATCTCCGCTTTTATTACCTGATCTGTTGAGAAAGCTACCGTCACGTTAAATAGCCCGTTAGATGGTATTAACAGGGGCTCGACGAAAGTTATAGGAAAGGAACAGCTTCCGCTTACCTCGAAGCTTCTATGCTGTCCATTTGAAGAGACGCTAGATACGAAGAAGGACATAGGTATTAGGGAGAGGCTATCGAAGTTTAACGTAACTAAGCTAGGGGGTTAGGTGCCTATTCCCACGTTATCTAGATAGCCCTCTAAGTTCCTAGGCCTTAGGTATAGAAACCTAACGAGGTATTCGTCTTCAGGAGACGCCAACGTCTCGTTTTCATACTTGATTAAGAAGTCGGCTGATAGCTTCCTTATGGTAGGGCTTCCCAACCTCAACCTGTACTCTACCCAGCTATCGCTCGCATTGTACCCTCTAAATAGGTAAATTCCGCTTTCATCTAGCTCAACTCTAGTAAAGTCCGAAGATCCGTTTAACCTATTATTACGTGAATCGGTATTATCTTCTTCCAAGACTAAGAGCTCCTTACAGCGAAGCTTAGAACTAAGGTGTCGTTTAGAGGCAGGTACTCGGTTGGCTCTCCTAAGAAGATCTCAGATCGGTTTAAAAAGACGAACTTAATACACCTTTTCCCCGAATACGCTTGATCTACCCTCGTGATCTTATCCCTTCCCTTAAGACGGGTGTTCCAACCCTCCATTTCGTTCTCAAAGCTAGGATTAGGCGTCGCGAACTTGATGTAATTAGGGGTAAAGGACGCGCTTTTCAGAGCTATGGCGGAAGGAAGGCTGTCTCTTATACACATCTGACGCTGCCGACGAATTAGACGGTGTAGATCTCGGTGGTCGCCGTATCATTA
>CALBHZ010000047.1 GCA_937892815.1 uncultured archaeon
ATCCAATATACACCATCTCCTCCTTAACCCCCACGTATTTTGCTATCGCTTTAACGAGCTCTTCCACTTCCTCCTCTCTGGGATAAAGCCTGGAATCGTACTCTTCAACTACTTCTAAAATTAACCTTTTCATAAACTCCCTATCTATGAAGAAATTTTCGTTAGAGTCTAGAGGAAAGATCTCTTCCGGCCTCTTTCCAATCATCTTAGCTGCCTTCTTTAGCCCTAATCCAGGAACATAGCTTGGGAGGTTAGACATCCATGAAAGAAGCTCCTTATAACTCATGTCCAGAAGGTCGCTTCATTAAGGATTTAAATCTCTCCTTTAAAATAGGTATCTCCTCTATCTTCTTATCGTCTAGTAAGTTCCAGTAAATTCCCGTAGGTTTCTCCCTCCTCCTCTCCGTTTTTATTATCCTTGTTGGGGTCGCTATTAGATCTACGGGCAGATCATAGGGCATTACTTGAAATTCATAAGGAACTACCTGAATATCGTGAACGGTTGTTACCACTGGCGTACTTTGATCTACCTTCCCCTCCTCGTAAGCTATAGCCCATTCTATCTCTGCGTATCCCTCGCTTTTACCGAGCCTATCTCCCCCTTTATTTACGGCAACGCTTCCAATAACTACTAGATCTATTTTAGGGAAGTTCTTAGGCTCAATTAACTTCCCCCATTTAAAAGCCCCCCTAATAGTCGACGCCTCCCGATATCTATTCCTAGGAATGTAGTTGGGATCTAGGAGTAGAAAGCCTGATTTAATTCTAGGGGTTGGCATAATGACCTTCTTGCCTTCCTCTAAAGCCCTTTCTCTTACCGGTCTTTGAGGAGAATCGGGATTGACCTTTAAGACTCTAGCTTCCTTCCAGATATCTAGCTTAGCTAAATTTAAAGCGGCTTTTTCACTCCCTATGAAATTTGGAATCCTTCCAAATATCGGAGGCTTTCCAATGCCCTTTTCTTTTAATAACCTCCATATTTCAGCCCTTATCTCCGCCTTGTCCAATAAGTTCACCTTATAGAGGTAACGCTTCCCAAACCTCTCGTCCTCCCCTCTCTAAATACGAAAACGTCCCCTATTCTTATGAATTCGGGCCTCTTCTTAAACCTAAACACGGCCTTGCCTATATCGCCGCTCCTCATAGTTTCAGGTTCTGATTTTATTAGCTTCGCCGTTTGCCTGATCGTTCTCAAGTGTATAACGGGCTCATATCCAGGCTTGATCGTCGTTGGATGATGGAGAATTCTTACATCTGCTTCGAATTCCCAAACGGCTTTCGCCTTAGATCTACCGCTCAGTAAAACCATACCTCTTCTCACGTCTCTATAAGATAGGTGGCTTAAGGCAAGGGTAATCGTCTGACCAGCTAGCGCCAAGTTAATTGGAACTCTATTCAAGTGCATTGAAGTTACCTTGGTCTCTACAAAGCTTCCATCGTCCATAGGTCCTACGAGCAAAGTATCTCCTACCGATACCGAGCCCGATTCGACTAAACCGCTTACGACAAGCCCTACCCCGGTTACGTTAAATTTTTCGTCGATATAGAGCATGAAGTCTTCTTTTGCCTTCTCCTTCCAATCGATCCTCCTAGGGAGGATGTTTAAAAAGGCCTTCAATAAATTGATACCTTCTCCCGTCACATTTGAGATTAAGAAAACGGGAGCGACTCTTCCGTGGGGTAAGTGTTTCGCAGCTACAACGACATCGTTCATGTCCTTAACGATGAACGGAACTTTATTTACGCCTGGCATTTTCAATATCCTAAAGGCTTTCGAAAGAGACTGCTCTAATACCTCCTTCGGCGTTATATCTATCTTCGTAACAACCATGAAAACCGGTATTTTCAAGGCCACGGCTATGCCGAGGTGCTCTTTAAAGCTTCCTATAGGACCTGCGTTCGCTCCCATAACTAGCATAGCGTAATCGGGCAAGTTCCCTAGAACTCCTCTTAGAGTGGTTCTAAGATACCTCTCATGTCCTGCGAGATCTACTAACTTGATTATCTTAGAGCTCTTCAAATATACCTTGGCTTCATCGTAGGTACTCACTAAGTCGTTAACGCACTTTCCATCTTCGTCAAAACCTAACAAATGTATAGAGACCGAGGAAGATCTCCCCATTTTGATCTCGTGAAGGTATCTAGCAACTTGGCTCATAGCCAAGCCGTCTCCATCATCGAGCAAGTTAGCAACTAAAACGCCCTTTAGCGTGCTCTTTCCAGCATCTACGTTTCCTAGGAGAGTTAAACCGACTTCAATTGGAGGGATGTCCTTAAACCTTCTTACGTGTAGCTCGTAAATTAGCCCTCTTTGTCCCCTCACCTTTCTTATGATTTTATAGGTCGCTCCTGCCTCCCTAGCTATCCTATCGAAAACCTCTAAAGCTCGTTTAGCTTCGTCATCCGTAAGTCCTATTGGAGTTCCGTCATCCATAAGGCCTAATTCGTAGAAAGCCTCTCCTCCGCCTTCTTCTAACCTGTAAATTAATTGAGTTACGAGCTTCCTTAGCTTATCTTCGCTAACGTCCTCAAACTTTAACTTATACTCTACGTTGCCCTCCTCTTCCTCTCTATTCATTACTTCATCATTTAGTAGGATCCGTCGCTTATTTAAAGGTATCAAGCACCTTCATAGTCCTCTTGTACTCATCTTTATGATCTCTGTAAACGCTCCATGCCGAATGTATTATCTTCAGATGCTTCCCTTCCACCTTCCCTACGATCTTAGCTGGAACGCCCATGACCAAGCTTTCCTCCGGAATCTCCATGTTAGATGGAACGAGGCTTCCAGCTCCAATTAGGCTATTTCTTCCTACTCTAACTCCTTCTAACACGATAGCTCCGATTCCTATAAGCACCTCATCTTCAATGTATACTCCCTCTAAGATAGCCCCATGTCCTATCGTCACTCTATTTCCAATTACGGTAGATCTCTGATCTGGATGTATTACAACGTTATCTTGTATGCTTACCATCTCTCCAACCTCTATAGATCTCTGATCCCCTCTTAAAACGGCGTTAAACCAAACGCTACTATCGGCCTTTATCCTCACATCTCCAACTATAGTAGCGTTTGGTGCTATGAAACAGCTTTCGTGGATAACGGGCTTCTTCCCATACACTTCTATTATGGGCATATAAATAGCCTCTAGAAATTAAATAGATATACTTAATTATCGAGCTAGATATCTAGCTCGATATAATCTTTTTAGTTGAATTAGACGAGGATAGGACTATGCTGAAAATCGCGTTAATACAGTTCGCATCTCATCCTGATAAGAGTTTTAACTTAGAGAAGGCGAAGAAGTTCTTGAACTCATTGCCTAGCGACGTCGACATAGCGATCTTCCCTGAGTACATGATGGGCTACCCTGAAGACGTTGCTTTGAAAGAGTACGTTGAAAAGATGGCGGAAGATGAGAACGGCGAGTTCCTATCGAGCTTAAGGGATTGCGTTAAGAGTAAGGGAATATGGACTATAGTTAACGTATTCGAAAGGGAGGGTAAGAAGGTATATAATACGAACTTCGTAATAGACGATAGCGGAGATATCGTAGCTAGATACAGGAAGATCCATCTGTTTGACGTACTGGGCTATAGAGAATCCGACTACTTCTCCGCTGGAAAGGAGATAACCACCTTTCAGTACAGGGGCGTGAAGCTCGGTTTAGCTACGTGTTTCGATTTAAGGTTTCCAGAAATGTTTAGGAAAATGGCCTTAATGGGAGTTGATGTATTCGTAGTTCCTTCGGCGTGGTACGTTGGAGGTTTAAAGGAGATGCAATGGCAAATTATAGGACAAGTCAGAGCTCATGAAAACGTCGCCTTCTTAATAGCCGTTTGTAACTCAGCCAAGCCCTTCGTAGGGAGGAGCTACGTTGCGGATCCGTACGGAGTGATAAGGTATGAATTAGGAATAGGTGAAAGGTACGGAGTATATGAAATAGATTTGAAAGAGTTAGAAAAGGCTAGGAGAGATCTCCCCCTATTAAACTTAAGGAGAACTGAAGCATACTAAACAATGGGAGTGTACCTTACTTCTTCAATACCCCCTTCTCTTACTAATGAAATAGCATAAATAGGCGTAAAGGGCTTTTCTCCGTATACGAAGAGAGTTCCGTGCTTTTGAAAGACCTTGAAGTAGCCGTCTGCTAGGTATTCATCCGCTCTATTTACCTTTACACCGCTTGTCGTAATCCCTATCGCAACTACGCCTTCCTCCTTATCGAACCTGATCATGCTTTGAATTAGTTCGATATACTCATCTCCTATCTTCGAGTAAATGTAGTTGTTGAACCATAAATTGAAAATCGAGATAGGTGCCCTTTTGGTTACCCTTTTCAGATATCTAGCCATCTCCTTCCTTCTCTTAAAGAAGTTATTCCAGTAGTCTGTTATATCTTCCCCGATCTTTTCCTTCCTCTTCATTACTATGAGCAAGTTCTTCAATAATCCCTTACCTTTCAGGTACTTTCTTATTACCTCAGTTATCTCGTCCCTACTTTCATCTAACGAAGCGTAGTAAATCACCCCTCTTCCTTCACTTAAATACAAAGCCGTTAACGTTCTCTTAATCTCGTTTACGCTCCTGTAGGGTATGCTAGGATCGATCTCAATTATGTACCTTCCTCCAGGCTCAAGCAGCTTTTCCAACATGGAAGCCTTTAACCTCAGAGCCAGTTCTCCAGATAGTTCATTAAACCCCATATGTAGTGAAAAGGGTATGTATGGCCTCTCTATTTTTACGTCTCTCGCCTTCCTAATAGAAGCATATCTGTAGATCCTATCCTCGATGATCTCCTCGTACAACGTTATGTAGGCATCGGCGGCATAGCCGGTCAACAGGAAGGGATCGCTGCTTTCCGATACTATTATTAGCCTGCCTCTGGATCCCTTAACCGTTTTATATAGGGTTTGTATCATCGTCCTGTATTCCTGTTTAGACGAGATATCCGCCATTAAGGCGTCTATCGGGTCTATGATGACCGTACTGCCTAGGGTAGCTTCAAGTAAAATATCGGATGTGAGATGTGCAACGCCTTCTTTCGCCATAGTAATTGCTTCCCTTACCTCGATCTTAACCTCCTCTTTAAATACCTCCTTAATTCTCTTTTCGAGCGTTTTAGAATCTTCGTTAAAGGCATATATTACTACCTTATCTCCAGCTTTCGAGGCCTCTATAGCTGCCTTTAAAGCGAGGAAGGTCTTTCCAGTTCCAGGTTCTCCAGATATTACGGAAATATATCCCTCTCTTAATAGTAAATCTAAGAGTAAGCCTCTGCCTTGCATCCGTAATACTATATATTTCTTCCTTTTTATCTCTTTTCATTTACAGTTTAGCTCTATTCGATAATATAAGCTCATAAAATACATTGCTTTTAACGGATTTTTAAAAATTAAAATACCCCTTAGAGAAGGATCGGACGTCGTTTGCCATTAGCTCTCTCCAGAGCAAAGACTTTAAGATAAATGGTATTATTTTTATCTTAACGTGAAGAGAAGGGAATCTCTAGGCTTAGCGGGGTCGATGGCCTTAGCTTCGCTGTATCCTACTGTAGGAGAACCCTCATCGATAACTGTAACGAGGATTGAGAACGATTTAGTAAACGCTAACGGTAAGAAGATCGAACATATAACAGACACTCATTTTGGAACCCAGTTCGGAACGAGCTTATTTAACGTAGATCTAACCTTAAAGATTATTAGAGATGAAAGGCCTGATTACATATTTCACACGGGAGACGCTATAACGTATCTATATGGCTTAGAGGAAGCGTTATCGTTCTTTAAGGAGCTTTCTGAAATAGCCCCGGTTTACGTAGTTGCCGGAAACCACGATCGTTGGAGCGGTTTGGGCTCTATTCGGTTGGAAGAAGAGTTAGGGTCCCGGAGAGATCAAAGTCCTAAATAATGAGTACGTGGATTTAGAACGGTCTTACTTGATAGGAGTAGACAATCCCTATACCTACAGAGATAACTTAGGTAAGGTTATGCCTAGGGGAGATAAGGGAAAGACCTTACTCTCCTCGATAATTAGTAGGGCAAGGAAAGGGTAGATCTAATCTCAGCGGGACATACCCACGAAGGACGAGCTAGGCTGCCTCTTACAGGGCCTAAATACCTTCCTTTACTAAGAGAATGTCCTGAGTGCGATCGAGGCCTCTTCAACATTGGAGGTACAGCTATGTACGTATCTAGAGGGTTAGGAGCTTCCTTTCCTCTTAGATTTATGCGTCCTCCAGAGATCGTTATAATAGGGTAAACCGATACGCGCTCCTCCTCTTTCTAAAATAGGACCAAAGTATATCCTCTATAACGCCACTCCTACTTGAGATTAACTCACCTCTTTCCAGCTCTTCCTTCCTTCTCTTTTTAACCAGCTCATCTACTAAGCGGAGAAGCTCCGGATCTATCGTTATGCTTATGCGCTCCTTTTTAGGCATCTTATGTATTACGATATTACGGTAATACTTAATTTTTTCGAATCTATACCATGGTTCTTAGTAGGGAAAAAGTTCGTGAGAGCGCTCTATCCTAAAGCGTTCCTTCCTACTAAGTTAGTTAACGTTTCCAACTCAGCCTGTGATTTAACGAATACGCCGTAATTTCCCAACTTTACCTTCTTCAGCCCTACTTCCTTTACGGCCTTATAGGCAGCTACCATTTCCGGAAGCGTGGGGCTTCTCGTTTTACTCAACTTGTGAGCTGGAAAGAAGGCTAAGATGGTAAAGGGAATGCTTGGGTCTATGCTAGCAATTAGCTCCGCTATCCTCTCGATTTGACTTACTTCCACCCATCCAGGAATGTATAGAGTTAAAACTTCTAGTATAAAGCCCATATCCACTATTAGCTCAGGCGCTTTGAGAACCGTTTCATTATCGGCTCCACAAAGCTTCCTATAGACCTTCTTATCATAAGCCTTTATATCTAGCCAAAAGGAATCGACTCCTCCGCTTGCAAGAACCTCTAAGTTCTCCTTAGTTAAGCCGAAGCCGTTTGTCTCGATTAAAACCCACATCCTTTTACATCTATCCTTTATCCTCTCGGATGCCTGTGCGTAGAACTCAGGTATGCACGTTAAATCTCCTCCGGTAAAGGCCACGATGTTCCTAGCTGGACCGAAGCCTTGAACGCTAAACGTAATTTGTTCGGGATCTAGCTTACCCGGGCATAGAGGCCCTCTCCTTCCGGTTAGAACGCATAGACCACAGTGCATGCATAGATCGGTTGCGTAGAACATCAGAGCCCTTTCCCTAGGTTCCCACACGGTTACCTGTTCTTCGTACTTAGCGGCTTCTTCGGCTAAGTCTTCCGTGGACATCCAAAATCCGCTGTAATGTTGAGTAAAATCGGCGCTATGGCACTTAAGGCAGCTGTGGTTGCATCCGCTTTGGTAGATACTTAGGTAATCCTCTGGCCTAGACAGGTGAACGGCCTCTATTAGCCTAAACCATAAATTGCCCTCTTTCTTTAAAGTAGAAATACATGCGAGCTTTAGGCTTTTATCCGGCATTGAGATTAAACAGCTTCCAGGTCTATAACCCTGTTTAGTCATTCTACACTTAATCAACTTTAAAAAGCTAGGGCAGGTAGGTATTTAGACTTTAACTAAGCGGCATAGGGAGGTCTTTTCCCTGTCTCTTATACACATCTGACGCTGCCGACGAATTAGACGGTGTAGATCTCGGTGGTCGCCG
>CALBHZ010000048.1 GCA_937892815.1 uncultured archaeon
AATGATACGGCGACCACCGAGATCTACACCGTCTAATTCGTCGGCAGCGTCAGATGTGTATAAGAGACAGGTATCTTGCCTTCAACTTCTATCGAGGAGAAGGAAAAAGCACTCATTTAAAGGTTGGGGATCCGCTTAAAAATTGATGGGCCGGCCAGGATTCGAACCTGGGACCTTCGCCGTGTGAGGGCGACGTCCTTACCAAGCTAGACGACCGGCCCTAGCCTTCCTTCCAACTTGTATCTAATAATTTTTTCCAATAATTATAGCTTAAACTCCTCTAATATACAAGAGGGATCTTCGGCCATAATATCTTTATAGTAGACGTACGCCTTCGCTCTACATCCTCCGCAAACATCCCTATATATACAGCTACCGCATCTGCCCTTTAACTCATCCCTACTTCTCAATTTCATTAAAACGTCGGAGCCTTTCCAAATTTCGGTAAAGGGCTTTTCCCTAACGTTCCCTACCTTAACGGGAAGGTATGGACAAGGGTAAACGTCTCCAATAGGAGAGATGTAGATATAGCTTACGCCTGCCGTACAACCGGTAGGGTATCTCCTTAAGAACGTTTCTAGAAACCTAGGTTTCCTTTCAACGATATATGCCCAGTAGTAAGGGCTGCAAGTCGGTTTAATTAAGAGATCGCTCCCGTTCTGGTATTCGTATATCTTCTTCAACAGTTCAGCAAAGGATGAGGGAGGTATTGAAACATCGTCGCTTCCTCTTCCTACCGGAATTAATGAAAAGACATGTACGAATTTAACCCCTAAGCTCTCAACGAACTTAATTAAGTCTAAGACATCATGGTAATTGAGCTTCGTAACCGTTATATTCGCTTGAACTCCAACGCCCTCCTCGATACAATATCTAATACCATTTAACGTTCTCTTGAACGATCCCTTAACTTTGGTAATTCCATCGTGTATTTCCGGTTTAGATCCGTTTAAATTTACGGACACGATCTTTATCCCTGACTCCTTAACCCTCAAAGCTATATCTCTGCTTATTAAAGTGCCGTTTGTAGCAAGCAACATGATTAGACCCAAGCTTGAGCCGTATTTCGCAAGCTCGAAAATGTCTTCTCTGAGAAGAGGCTCGCCTCCAGTTAAAACAACCATTTTCGCTCCACTTAACTTAATATCTCTCAGTAACTTTTTCCCTTCCTCAGTAGTAAGCTCTCGTAGAGCTCTTTCACCTGCATCTCTATAACAGTAAATACAGCTTAAGTTACATGCGTTTGTAACACCCCATGAGGTTAAGTTGAGATTAATGGATTTCATCTCTATACATTACACAAGAGGGATCTTCAGCCATAATATCCTTATAGTAGACGTACGCCTTCGCTCTACATCCTCCGCAAATATCCCTAT
>CALBHZ010000049.1 GCA_937892815.1 uncultured archaeon
GCTCGGAGATGTGTATAAGAGACAGCCAATACATTTCTCCTGACCACCATACTTACGTTGGATTCGGACACGCTTTGAGATATCATCATTATATTTACACCAGCTCTTGCAAGAGTGCTGAATATCTTAGCTGCTGTACCCGGTCTGCCTACCATCGAAGCTCCGCTTACCGTTAACATTCCTACATCTCTAATTAAAGCTACGGCTTTAACTACCGATGGGAACTTTTTGCTAGGTTTTGAGGTTATTACCGTGCCCGGATGGGAAGGATTGAAGGTATTCCTTATCCTAACCGGTATGCCCTTTTCGTAAACGGGCTCTAAAGCTCTAGGATGTAAAGCCTTCGCTCCAAAAGCGGCCATCTCTAACGCTTCTTTGTAAGTTAGCTCGGGAATGGTCCTAGCCGTAGGCACGATTTTAGGATCGGCCGTCATTAAGCCATCTACATCGCTCCATATCCATACTTCATCTGCAGATAGAGATACTCCTAGTATCGTCGCGGTGTAATCGCTGCCTCCTCTTCCGAGAGTCGTAACTATTCCGCTTTGCGTTACCCCTGCGTATCCCCCTACTACGGGAACGTAGCCTCTCTCTAATAGAGGGAGGAGCCTCTCCTTTGTTTTAGCCTCGGTAATAGCCATTAGAGGAGAGGCTTCTCCAAAGCTATCGTCTGTTGTAATTCCGGCCTCTCCTCCAGTAAAGGCTTTAGACTTAATACCTCTTTCATTAAGGACGCTGGCGAGGATATAAGCCGAATACCTCTCTCCAAAACTCGCTACGTAATCAACGCTTCTCGGCGTAGCCTCCCTTAAATAAAGTATGCCGTAAAGTACATGCTCTAAATCTCTATCAGCCTTACTTAACTGATCTTCTAGCTCTTTAGGTATCCTCCCCATCGATTTTCTTGCCTCCTCCCTATGTAGCTCCCTTATCTCCATCATGAATTCATCTATAGCTCTCTTATTCCCTCTCTCAGCTACTTTAGTTATTTCAATTAGCTTATCGGTAACTCCTTTAATAGCCGAAACTACAGCGACTACTTCATGCCTTCTATACTGAGATATTATATCTGCTATCCTCGCGTATCCTCCATTTTTAACCGATGTTCCTCCGAATTTCATTATATACCTCATGTCCATAACCCCTTAAGGGAAAGCCTATCTTTAAGTTCTACTAAATCCCTTAAAATGGAACAGGCAGTTTCCCTCCCCCCAGCTCCTCTTCCTATCAACACTACCTCTCCCAAGCCCTCTACATCAAATGATACAGCATTTAACGTTCCCCCTACGTTTAACGGTTCGTTTACATCTATCTCTTCAGCGCTAACTTGAGGCTTGGGGCTTGATCTTGCTATTAGCTTTATTACCCTCCCCCTTTTAAGAGATTCCTTCACCATGTCAAGAGTTACATGTTCGATCCCGGATATTTTAATATCCCTTATAGTGACTCTTTCCCCCATCGCGTGGTTCATTAAAATTACTAGTTTAGCGGCTGCGTCAAAGCCTCCGATATCCAAAGTTGGGTCTTCTTCCGCGTAGCCTAGCCTTCTCGCTTCCTCTAACGCTTCCTCTAAACTTAAGTTTCTCTCCAACATTTGGGTTAAAACGTAATTCGATGTGCCGTTCAATATGCCTCTAATCGATTTTACGTTATTTCCTCTTAATGCTCTAGATGTGAAGGAGAGGAAAGGAGTCCCTCCTCCCACAGTTCCGCTATATAGGAATTCTACGCCATAATGCCATGCCATTTCGATTAAACTGGGCATTGCTAAGGCTAAAGGAGGCTTATTACACGTTATTACATGCATCCTCCTTTCAAAAGCCCTAATTATATGATCTAGAGCTGGTTGGCCATTCTCAAAATTAGCGACGCTTGCTTCTACCAATACCTCTGCCTCTACTTCATCTATCATGTCTATACCTCGAGCTCCTCTAATTCCTCCTTCATAGGAAGCTACTGTTCCGGTTTCCTCCTTTACCTTAACGAGCTTTTCATAAGATAGCCCTCTTCTCGAATGAACGTAGCCTCCTCTGTCGCATATAGCTACTATCTTTGGAACTATACCGTACCTCTTCTTTATTTCATCTTTTTTCTCTTCAATAATTTCATGAAAATTTCTAGCGACTACGCCGTAGCCAATAAGCGCTATTCTCATATCCCTAACACCTTAGCAAGTTCTAGAGGATCTGGTTTTATAGAGACTTCTTCGTAACTCAGCCTTTGAGCCGCTTCCGGATCTTTAAGCCCATGTCCAGTTAGTATGGCTACGACTGAAGAGCCTTTATCTATTACCCCGAGATCAAGAGCTTTCTTTAAACCTGCAAGAGAAGATGCGCTAGCCGGTTCAACGAAGATCCCCTCCTTCCTAGCGAGAACTTTTTGCGCCTCGACTATCTCTTCATCTGAAACTTTAACCATGTATCCCTTGGATTCCCTAACGGCCTTCAGGGCCCTTCTCCAACTAGCCGGCCTTCCTATCTTAATTGCCGTAGCAACTGTAGTGGGAGATTCTATAGGCCTTATTTCATCTAACCCTTTATGGAAAGCGTCAGCTATTGGAGATGCTCCTTCGGCTTGAACTCCTAAAAGCCTAGGTACCTTGTCTACGAGCTTCGCGCCTTTCAACTCCTTAATTCCCTTCCATAATGCCGTTATATTTCCAGCATTTCCCACTGGGATAGAAATCCAGTCTGGCATTTTATTTCCCATTTGTTCCCATATTTCAAACCCGATAGTCTTTTGCCCTTCAAGCCTAAATGGATTTACCGAATTCATTAGATATATTTTCTCGTTCTCTTCGCATAGTTTAAGAAGGGTCTCTAATGCGTCATCGAAGTTCCCCTTAACCTTTATTATCTTAGCTCCATGAGCGATGCTTTGAGCGAGTTTTCCAAACGCTATTTGACCTTCTGGAATAACAACGGCGCATAGCATATTAGCCCTAGAAGCATAAGCGGCACAGCTTGCAGCCGTATTACCCG
>CALBHZ010000050.1 GCA_937892815.1 uncultured archaeon
CGGAGATGTGTATAAGAGACAGCCTTAATATCACTTAATAATTTACTAACAGTCCCAGAGAGCTCATGTATTAATGCATCATGTACTGGTATGGTATACACCAAAGATTTATTTCTTAGAAATCTTTAAAGAGTGCCTCCCAACAGGTAAGGGGGGTTAAGGAGAAGAAAAGGAACTTCGGAAAATAAGAGAGTTCTTAGAAGAACATAAAGTTAAGAAGTGACTTAAGATATGCTAGGCACTAATTACGAAATTCTTAAATACCGTCCTTAATAATTAATTTCTGGGTTAGAAGTAGGGCATCCTTAAACTTAAAGCAACATTTTATAGGTGGTAAATAATGGTTGTGAAGATTATAGGTATTAACGGATCTCCTAGAAAGACCACCTTATAAACTAAGCATGGAGGAGAAGCACAGAGTTACTTTAGCTTCGGTCTTAATACATAGCCCCGGGAATTCTAATGCTGGATGAATATCCCTAATTAACGATTTTAAAGAGGTCCGGAAGAGCAGTAATCATTACTTCATGCAACACTAACTCCATAGCTGAGGTAGCGAACTTAGTTTACGTTTTAAAAGACGGCTCTATTATAGGATATGGACGCACTGAAGATATACTGTACAATGAAGAACTGCTCGTAGAAGCAGATCTAGAACCCCCGGCTTATCCTACAGATTTCTAAGAAGCTGGACTTACTTGAAGATAAACCTCTCACTATAGAAGATTTAATGTCTATTTTAAGATAGCCATGATAGTCTAAACGGTCATGTCTTCTAACTCCCTTTTAATACTCTCTATGATATTCGCGTTCCATCCGTGTTGTTTCAGCCCCTTCAATATGAGGGAAACGTAAGAGGAGGTTGGAGCCACAAAGGCCCTTTTCTTAGCTGTGGTATAGGTAAAAGCTTCGATCTCTCCCTCCTCCGTTTCAACTTTAACCTTAATCTTCCTGTAAAACTCGGGCACTCCCATAAATCTATCTAGCTTGCTCACTTGATCCTTACCTATTTTATATACAACGCCATAAACAACACCTCCTTCTTTCTCAATTACATCAGCCACTCCTCCGCCCCATCCTGGGTGGAAAGAATTAAACGCTATTTTATAACCCCTTAAAAGAGCCTTTTTCGCTTCCTTATAACCTCCTATCCTTTTAACAATAGTTTTCTTATCTAAGTTTGTATCGTAGGCAAAATACCAAATTTCTCCAATGGCTTCCGAGCACAACTTTACCACCTCTAAAATATTAATTTTCAATGTTATTAAGCTTCAAGAACCCGAACTACCTCCCCGAAAAGGTGAGTTGGAGCGATACCATCTATCCTGACTAATAACTTTCTCTTGAGAATATTCTCCTCACTTTTGACTACTATGGGCCTATAAGCGAAATTCCTAGCGATCCACGTACCCTTTTTCGTTCCTCTTTGAGTAACCACGGCCTCTCCTTCCCAATTGATCCACCTTTCATTCCTCTCCTCCATTATCTTTAGGATCAAACCGTATAGATACCTACTTCTTTTAGCTATTATATCAGTGGGTATTTGTTTCATCCTAGAGGCATGAGTTCCGGGTCTAAAGCCGAATTTAGATAGGTTAACTACTTCTGGTTTTACCTTTTCTATTAGTTTAACGGTTTCTTCAAAATCCTCCTCTTCCTCTCCCGGATGCCCAACTATGATATCTGTTGCTAAAGTTACCCACTTTATCTCCCTTCTAAATGAATCAACTAACCTGTAAAATAAATCCACTTTATGTCCTCTCCTCATTAATGATAAGACTTTATCGCTTCCAGATTGAACCGGTAAATGTACGAATTTAAACGCTTTACTAATCTTTTTATACGCTTCTATCAATTTCTTCTCAATTCTAGCGGCGTAAACCGGCGTCATCATGCCGACTCTTATCATAAAATCCCCTTCCACTTCCGATGCTAGAAATAGGAGATCGGGAAGCCTAATTCCACCGTAATCATATACCGCAACGTCCTGTCCCGTAAACCATATCTCCCAAGCCCCGTTCCTCACCTGCGATTCTAAGGCTTTAATTATGTCGTGAATTGGATAGCTAATAGCCCTTCCTCTGGAAAATCGGGTAGCACAAAAGGAGCATTCAAAAGTACATCCCTCCTGTATTTCAATAACTCCTATAGCTTCAGTTAAAGGTTTTAATGTAAGAGATGGTTTCGATGGAGGTCTTTCGGAGAATATAATCTTGTGGTATGAATTATTTAAAGCGTACATGCATGCTTCATCTATTCTATGTACGCTGTTTGAATCGATAGCAACGTTCCACCTTAACTCACGTAACCTCTTTAGGTTTATTCTAGGCAGACATCCAGCTATCACCACAGGCTTATTTAGAGAACTAAGCTCCCTAATTCTCCATAATATCTTATCTTCGGTAGGCTTCTTTACTCCGCACGTATTTATAATGATTACATCACATCGATCAATAGTATCCTCTACCCACCCTCTCTTATTTAGTACCTCTTTCATTATAACTTCATCTGCTCTATTAGCTGCGCATCCGTAAGTCTCTATGTAATATCTCATTCCTTTCATAAACTCTATACGTTCGCTATTTTTAAATTATGTCAAAAACAATTAATCACGAATAGGCATAGTTTTGATTAAGCATTTTTAAATCGAATATCTTACATATCTAGGCCTTGCAGGAATGTTCAGCCAGCTCGATACCTTATTTATAGGCATAGGAACATCAGGTAAAAGAGCTTTAAAGGTGCTTAAAGAAGAAGAGTTACCCGGTAACTACCTACTTGTTTCGGATAAAAAAACCGATGTAGAGAACGACATCTCCTTTTTAGAATTTAAGGGAGAAGCACAAACAATCACATATTCATCGGACCTCACCATAATCTTCACGTCTTTAACCGGCAATACCGGGCCTTACGTCGCTCCACATCTATGTTCAAACTTAAAGAGTAAGGGCTCATATGTTATCTCTGTCGCTTATCCACCTCTCCCCTTCTACAAAAATAAGTACTTTAAAGCCGCAAATACTTTAAGAAGGTTAAAGAGGACTTCTAATATAGTCTTCTTAGTTGATAACTTGTTCTATAAGGAGAAGTACGGAAATATTCCTCTAAACGAGTTTTACTACAACGTTAACCTCGATCTTGCTAAGGCAATACGTTACATACTTTCGGATGAAAGCTCTTTAGACGATATTAAGGAGTTTAGAGGAGGGATAGGCTTAATCATAAGCACCAAAGAAGATAAGATCACGTCTTCCATCGCTAAGATCTTAACAAAGGCATATAGCCTAGCCATTACTATTGAGAGCTCTATATCTATAGTGTCCGGAAAGCGTCATCCCTCCTTAGATGAATTAGAGCGTATATACAGAGGTCTATCTATTTTCGAAGGAGGGCCTCCGATTAGTATAAGAACGACGGAATTGAGCGCCGAAACAGATTTAACCCTTGTAGCTATTGGGAAGACCATCTTGGAAGAGTACGATCCAGTGGCTAAGATACTTGGAGATAGGGTACTGGATGATGAACCCGAAGTAAAGCTAAATATTGAACTCCCCAAGCTAATAAGGATAGATTAAGTTACTTGTGTTCCCGGAGGAATTTCCTTATCTGGTTGAAGAATGGCTAGATTTTCGCCCGTGAAAGCGGCCAGAATCATTACTTCGGATTCAATGCCAAATATCTTCTTAGGTTGTAGATTAGTTACCACTATTACTAATTTCCCATTCAGATCCTCTGGATTGTAGAACTCGGCGATGCCCGCGACCGCTCTCTTGACCTCCCCTCCTATATCGATCTTCAGATCTAATAGCTTCCTTGAGCCCTTAACCTTTTCAGCTGAAACGATCCTCCCCACCCTTATATCTAGCCTTTTAAATTCCTCGAAACTCACCCTTTCCATACTTATCCCCTCCTACTCTTCCCTTTTAAGTATAATCCGAAATCATTTTTAAATAAGCTAATTAACTATCTGACGATGAAGAGCTACAGAGAGCTACTAGATAGGATAAAGGATAAACTACATCCAGAAGGAGTTGCTATGCAGTCCAGGTTGGCGATACCCGAGCCGGATGTAATATGGGTTGGAAATAGAACGATAGTTAGGAACTTCGGAAATATCGCCGAAGCCATTGGAAGAGATCCCCAAAAAGTACTAATCTTCCTCGCTCGAGAGCTTGCAACCGCCGCCTCTTTAGATGAAGATAAGAGAGCCATCTTTATAGGAAGGAAAGATTTACAGTCGTTTAAAGTCCTTTTACAAAGATATGTTAAGGACTACGTCATCTGCCCGGTATGCAAAAGCCCAGACACTAAGCTAGAGAGACATAAAAGAGTCACCTTTTTGATATGTGAAGCTTGTGGAGCTAAATCCCCCGTAAGGGATTAGCTTTGTCTAAAAAATTCATCGTTAGGCTGATATCCTATCAGAACACGAAGATAGTGAATATCTGTGATGAAGAGCTTTTAAACCGAAAGTTAAAGGAGGGTAACTTAGTCGTAGACATTAATGAGGAATATTTTTCCGGCTTTTTAGCAAGTGAAGAAGATGCGATTAGGCTCGTTAGGGAATCGGACATCGTAAACTTAGTAGGCAATAGGATCGTTGAAGCCGTATTAAAAGAAAAGCTAGCTCATCCTGGAGCAGTCAGAAAAATATCGAACATCTCTTTTCTCATGATCTACAAATTTAAATCGAAATAGGTAAGTTTATTTTATAGGAGTTTAAAATATGTAGGGGGAGGTTTTATGGGTAAGAGAAAGGTATTAAGTGAAGAGGAATTAAAGGAGCTGGTTTTACCTGGCCCAGGAGAGATGTTAGGTAGGGTGATTAAGCTCTTGGGAAGCGATCATATTTTAGTACAGTGTGTCGATGGTAAAACGAGGCTTGGGAGGATAAGGGGCAAGCTGAAGAGGAGGATTTGGGTTAGAGAAGGAGATGTGGTGCTAATAGCGCCTTGGGATTTTAAAGACGATAGATGCGACGTACTCTGGAGGTATACTATTGCTCAAGTAGACTGGTTAAAGGAAAACGGATATCTTCCTAAGGAGCTATAAATTTGAACGTTTATGGAGAAGATAAAGCTCTGAAGAAGGTATACGAAAAGTTATTTAGATATGAAAAGGAATCGAGAATAAAAGTAAAGAGAAGTGAAGATTATGAAGTAGTTGAAGCTGTATTCGATAAACCAACTCTTATGACCCTCTACTCCATAATGAACGCCGGTATTTTCGATTATTTAAACGGCGTTGTAAGTACTGGGAAGGAAGCAAGGGTGTATTGGGGAGTTAAGGGAGATAAAGATGTGGCAGTGAAGATATACTACACGGTGACTTCTTCGTTTAAAAATCGTATTATGTATATGATAGGCGATCCTCGTTTCGTTTCGTTTAAGAAGACGAGTAGGGGGTTAACGGAAGTTTGGGCTAAGAAGGAGTTTAAGAACTTAAAACAAGCGTACGATGCCGGCGTTAGAGTACCTAAGCCAATTTACGTGAAGAGTAACGTGTTAGTTATGGAATTTATAGGAGAGAACGGCAGACCGGCTCCGCTTTTAGCGGAATCAATCGTATCTCAAAGGGATTATTACGAAATACTTGAAATGGTTAAGAAGCTATATAAGAAAGCTAACATAGTACACGCCGACCTCTCGGAATACAACATATTCAAGTATAGGGGGAAGCTGATACTGTTCGATTTCGGATCTGGTGTCGACATTGCTCATCCAGAAGCGCTAGAATTTTTGATAAGAGATATAAATAATATCAATCGATTCTTCCTCAAACGTGGATTAAAGGTTAAGGACGCCCGTCAAATACTTAGAGAGGTGGTAGGAGATTGAGCTTTGAGGAATCTCTGAAGATCCCTCTAGATAGAGTAGGGGTATTAATAGGCAAGGGAGGGAAAGTAAAGAAGATGATAGAGGAGGAATGTAAGGTTTCACTCCAAATAGATAGTAAAAGCGGAGATGTAACCGTTAAAATGACGGGTTCAATAGAGGAAGCTAATCCATTTAAGGCCGTTGAAATAGTAAACGCTATAGGAAGAGGTTTTTCTCCTGAAAGGGCCTTTAGGTTATTGGAAGATGGACAAACGCTCTTAATTATAGACCTAAGGGAGTACGTCGGTAAATCGAGGAACTCCTTAATTAGGATAAAGGGGAGAATTATAGGATTTAAAGGAAAGGCTAGAAGGGTGATCGAAGAGTTAACTGGAGCTTACATATCGGTCTATGGCCATACCGTCGCTATAATTGGAGATGTGGAACAGGTAAGACTGGCTGAAGAGGCCGTTAGATTGTTAGCGTCAGGAAGTAGCCATAAGACCGTTTATTCTATGTTACAAAGGGAGAGAACTAAGAAGAAGTTGGAAAGGTTAAAGCTATGGGAGGATACATCTCTTGAGGAAAAAGGTTATATTTGAAGAGATATCTCCTAGCGAGTTCTTCTATAGAAATAGAGATTTAGCCGGATTTACTAATCCGGCTAGAGCTCTCTATTCCTCTATAAGGGAACTAGTAGAGAATAGCCTAGATGCATGTGATATAGCGAAGATCCACCCAAAAATCTACGTTAGGCTTTTGACCGCAAATGGTGAAGACGTTACCGATAAGCCTCAGGAGTACATGATTACGGTAAGGGATAATGGAATCGGGATAGAAGGAGAAAGGATACCTTTTGCATTAGGAAAGGTGTTTTACGGTTCTAAATTCAAGCTTAGACAATCCAGAGGAATGTTCGGTATGGGGGGAACGATGAGTATACTTTACGGTCAAATAACGACTCACAAACCGGTAAAAATCGTGAGTTCGGTGGATGGGAGAATAAAATATACCTATGAGATCCTGATAGATATAGAGAAAAATCGCCCCATCATCTTGAACTTTAAGAGGGAGGATGCAAAGGGGTGGAGAGGAACGAGTATAACCCTATATTTGTTAGGAGATTACTATAGATCATCTGGAAAAATAATCGAGTACTTTAGAAAAACTGCCATAGTTACGCCATACGCAGATATAGCCTTCATAGATCCGTACGGAAGGATACTTACGTTTAAGAAAGCAACAGATGAAATTCCAGAGCCTCCTAAAGAAGTAGACCCGCATCCAAAAGGCGTAGATGTAGAGAGTTTGAGGAGGATGATAAGAGCATGGAAGGGAGGCAGTTTAGTTAAGTTCTTAGAAAGGAACTTTCATAGAGTAGGAAGGAAGACCGCTTTATCCTTTTTAGAGTATGCTGGCATAGATCCCTCAAAGGATCCTAGAGAGTTATCGAATGAAGAGATAGTACACCTATCTAAAGCTCTACAGTCTTACGATGGCTTTCTACCTCCAGACGCCAAATGTCTCTCTCCCTTAGGAGAGAACATATTAACTACAGGGATAATTAAGGAGCTTAAACCTGAATTTTACGCAATTGCTATTAGAGGACCTTCAGCGTATAGCGGTTTTCCGTTCATCGTTGAAATAGGGTTAGCTTATGGAGGAGGCGTGGAGAGGGGATTAAAGCTCTATAGATTTGCAAATCGCATTCCCTTATTGTACGATGAAGGCAGCGACGTCTCTTGGAAAATATTGAACGAAAGCATAGATTGGAAGCATTATAAGGTATCGCTAGACGATCCTCTTACGATTATCGTTCATATCTGTTCGACCAAAATTCCATACAAAACCGTAGGAAAGGAATACATAGCCGATAGGCCTGAAATTGAAAGAGAAATAAGAAATGGCGTAAAGGAGGTCCTCAGGAAGCTATCGGCTTATCTTTCAAGGAAAGGAAGTATGGAAATGGCTAAAAGGAAGCTTAATATCTACGCTAGATACTTGCCGTTAATAGCAAAATTCGCTACGGAGCTGGCTGGAAAGAGAAAGGAGCCCGATATATCCGTGCTATTAGGTGGTTGAAATGAAGAAGATGGGAGTAGCGGAAGAACGTAAAGCCGAAGTTTTGAGGAAGTTAAAGGAGCTAGGAGAATCCATATACTACGCGCTTCAAAATAGGAAATTTCCTGAAATCTATCTTCCGAGCAGATCGGTTAAGAACATAATGTACGATCAAGAGCTACGACAGTACGTATTAGGACCTGCGAAAGTACGTAGATCCTCTCATAATATAAAACAGATTAGGACTTTTACCCAATTAATCTGGCTCGCCTTCTTCGTTAAACGATTGATAAAGGAGAGGAAAACCTCTACACTAAGGGATATCTTCTACTCCGCTCAAGCCTTTAATATCGATTTTAAAGATCAGGATGAGTCCGATAAGATAATTACCGATCTAGAATCCGCCTTAATGAAGGCTAGGGAAGACTTCAACGTCTTCCCAGAAGAAAGAAGCGCGATATTTGGAGAGCTAATAATCGAGTACACGGTACCTGGTTACGAGGGGAAGAGGTTAGATTTAACTTCGCATCCAGATGGAGTGATGATAGGTCCGGCGTTAACCACCGCTGAATTTATAGATACAAGTGCTGAAATGGTCATAGCTATAGAGAAGGGAGGTTTATTTACGAGGTTTATTGAGGAAAAGGTGCATAAGAGGTTTAAAGCGATCTTGGTGAATACTGCAGGCCAGCCTCCTAGAAGCACGAGGTACCTTCTAAGAAGGCTAAATCAAGAATTAGGACTACCCGTGTACATATTTACGGATGCCGATCCTTGGGGAATGCACATAGCTATGGTTATTATATCCGGATCGGCCAACGCAGCTCACCTAAGGGATTTAACGACCCCAGATGCTAAGTGGGCCGGAGTTTGGGCGTCCGATATAAACAAGTACAGGCTTCCTCACGACAAGCTTACGGACATAGATATTAAGAGATTACACGAGCTTAAAATGGATCCGAGGTATAACAGTAAGCTTTGGAGAGACGAAATTGAAATCTTCTTAAGACATAAGAAGAAGGCGGAACAGGAAGCCTTTGCAAGATACGGATTAACCTACATAGTGGACAAGTATCTTCCGGAGAAATTAGAAATAGTTAAAAGCCTATAGTGAAGAACGTAAAATATGCCTAGTCGCCCGATCGTCCTCTTAATTAAAATAGCTTCGATCGCTACAGTTATCTTAGGTGCCTTAATGTTGTATCTCGTTAATACTGCAAACCCTCCTATGCATCCAGTGATATCCGGCTCCCTTAATATATTCTCCACTCTCTTAATAGTTGTAGGTCTGTTTGTATTAATAGCTAGAATAAGAGACTAACCGTCATGTTTATATGAGAGTTCTTATCAAAGAAAAAACGCGCCGCCGTAGCTCAGCGTGGTAGAGCAGCTGACCTCTAGAGGAGGGCTGAAGCTGTTAATCCACGCAGAGACCAGTTGGTCGCCCGTTCGAGTCGGGCCGGCGGCGCCACTACTTTCCCAAAGCGTTTTTATAGAGAGTTTTTAAGTCTAGCATTTTTAATATGTTGGAGCGGAAAAAATGAAAGGATGGACTGGCTTAGCGCTTAGGGTAGATTTAACTAGGAGGAAGTACCTAGCGACTAAAATCGATCCACATTACCTAAGGGAATTCCTAGGAGGTAGAGGGTTAGCGATTAGGTTCCTATGGGAAGAACTCCCAATGAACACAGATCCTTTATCTCCCAAAAACATGTTAATATTCTCTGCAGGGCCTCTTACCGGCTTGCCTTTACCGAGTAGCGGCAAGCTAGTAGTCGCTTCGAAAAGCCCGTTGACGAACGGCTACGGTGATGGCAATTTGGGAAGCAACGCAGCTGTAGCTTTAAGGAAAGCGGGCTACGATGTATTGATAATTACTGGTAAAGCCGAAAAGCCCGTTTACCTACTAATTGATAACGGTAAAGTGGAGTTTAAGAGCGCCGACGATTTATGGGGGCTTTCAACTTTTGAAGTAGAGGAAAGGCTTAAGATGGAGAATGGAAATAGCGTAGGGATCCTTACTATAGGTCCAGCTGGTGAGAACTTAGTTAAGTTCTCAACCATTACCTCTCAAAGAGGAAGGTCTGGAGGTAGGCCTGGAATGGGCGCCGTTATGGGATCTAAGAACTTGAAAGCTATAGTTATAAGGGGAACGAAGCCGATTCAAGTGTACGATAGTAATGAATTAAGGAGGTTGGCGGAGAAATGCTACTCTAAGATACAGAGAAGTGATAACTATTCCTTTTGGATAAGACAAGGGACAATGTCCACTATAGAATGGGCAAATAAAAACTCCGTGCTTCCCACTTATAACTTCAAAGAAGGGATTTTTGAGAGAGAAGAGGAGATAAATGGATATGCTATGGAGAGGATAAAAGTGGATAGAAGAGGTTGTCCTTATTGTACGATGGAATGTGGAAACGTAGTACGCGATTTAGAGGAAAGGGAAAGCGAGCTAGATTATGAAAACGTGGCCATGTTAGGCTCAAATATAGGAATTGGAGATTTAAAGGAGGTTTCAACTTTAAATAGGTATGCGGATGAGTATGGCCTCGATACCATATCTTTAGGCAACGTAATAGGCTTCGCTATAGAGGCGTCTAGTAGAGGGCTTTTAAATGAAAAGATAGAATGGGGAGATTACAAGGCGATACTACAGCTCGTAAAGGACATCGCTAAAAGGGAGGGGATCGGCGACCTCTTAGCTGAAGGGGTAAAGAGAGCATCGGAGAGGATAGGCGGCAAGGACTTCGCTATGCATGTAAAGGGCCTTGAAGTCTCAGCTTACGATTGTCATACCGCTATAGGGATGGCGTTAGCTTATGGAACTTCTCCTATAGGGGCTCATCACAAGGATGCGTGGATTATAGGATGGGAGCTGAGTAAGGATAGATTCGGTGTAAGTAGGGAAAAAGTTGAGAAAATCGTAGAGCTGCAGAGAATAAGAGGGGGATTTTTCGAATCCCTAACCGTTTGTAGATTTCCTTGGATAGAACTGAACATCGAGCTAGAATGGTATCTCAGGTTCTTAAGAGCCTCAACTGGAATAAGCTTCGATATGTCTGGAGTCTACAGGATTTCAGATAGGATTTATACGTTGATAAGGGCGTTCTGGATAAGGGAATTTGGACGGTGGAGGAGAGAGATGGACTACCCCCCAATTAGGTGGTTTAAGGAGCCCTTAAACAAAGGCCCGTTTAAGGGAGCTAAGCTCGATCTAAACTCGTACGATATTCTATTGGATTACTATTATGAGTTGAGAGGGTGGAATAGAAACGGTATACCCAAAGAGGAAACCTTGGAAAAGCTCAATCTTTCATACGCTAAGGCTATATTGGATCGATCGCGCTAAAGCACATTTAGCTCTATTAAGTTATAGCTTTAGGAAAGGGCCACTATAGCAAAATAAAGCGGGCTTCTCCATAGTCCTTTCTAAAGGAAGCTAATCACCTCTTCGATAAGCCTTCTCTTCGTAGGTTGAACTTTCATAGCGGGGTATTCTGGAGCGAGTGCGCCAACTAGCTTCATTTCCTTCGGTACCCCTAATAGCTCGTTGTATTCTTTTTCCATCATTAAAGGCACCCCAAGCCATACGGATCCATCCCCCTTAGCCCATGCCGCCAATATCATGTTCTCCGTAGCTAGACAGACGCTTTGGAAGGCCAACATTAGCCCTATATCTCTCTACAGCTATCAACTAAAGTTCTTCTCCTCACTCTTTACTACGTAAAAAACCGTTATTCTCCAGCACTTGTGGTAGGAGATCTTATTCTAGCCCATATTATTTCTCTTATTACTTCATCTGGAATTGGATCCGGCTTAAGACTCCTACGCTGCATTTCGTTCCAATTACCCCTTTCCACGATATCGTATACGTCGGCCTCTATAATCTTCTTTAAATTTCAAAACGTTAAAGTTTTACTCTAATAAAGCTTAGATAGCTAACCTATCCTCCACATACAAGCAATAAAGATGGTAGACAAAATGGGGATTAAAGCTATTATAAATCCGAAACCGCCCAGTATTATCACTTCTCCTCCAGTGCCAAATATATCTAAGAATAAGCCAATTACGTAAGGAGATATCATACCCCCTATGCTAGAAGCCATGTTAGATATCCCTAACAGCTCGCTTATATCTCCTCCGACCTTAGCCGCCATCCCCCTAACAATAGGAAGGAGCCCTCTATAGGTAGTAGCTAAAATAGAGCCAGCGATCACTAGAAGGACCTGCGGCACTCTAAAAATCAAGATGGTGCATGCTATCGCTAAAATAGAATTTCCAGCAATTATTATCTTACGCTCTCCATACTTATCCGCAAGCTTTCCTAAAAGCAGCCCTAAAACGGTACCTAGTATGTACGCGTAAAATAATAGAGTAGTTACTTCAGTTTTCCCTAGAAGAAACGCCTCCTTCAAATATATTATAAATACCTCGCCCAGCCCGCCTAATACGTATCCAATTGAAAAGGCGGATATGAAAACTAAGGCGGTAGCAGAAAAGACCGCCTTACCTTCCTTCTCGGTAACTTTTTTTGGTTCTAAATAGGGATATTTCGAAAACGGAATAATGGGAATGATGGATAGCAAGTAGAATAGTGCAGATAGCAGGATAGCTTGTTGATAACTAGGATTTAACATCGTGTATATGCCGTTTCCTATTCCCCTCCCTATTCCTCCTCCGAAGAAGTATATACCCAAAATCGTCGACCTCTTATTTAGAGCGGTTTTCTTGCTAACGGCGCTCTGTAACGTAGGCCATGTTAATCCAGCCAATAGCCCATGAACCAGCCTCAATGCTATGACTAGCCATATGCTATATGCGAAAATAAGGAACGACATCGTGAGAGAACTCAATATTAAACAAGTAACGCTTAACTTCTCCAACTTCTTCAATTTTATCTTACCGGAGATAAAGGAACCAATTGTTCTGCCTAGCATAAAGCCCGTCATTATCAACCCTACATCAGCTCCTGTCGACATGAGGGTATACCTAGAGAAATACGCTATTGCGGGCTTAGAGATCTCAAGGCCGATAGCGGCCAGAAACGGGGATAGGATAATCGCGTAAAAATGAGCGTTCTCTCTTTGCAAATTAGGTCGAATAGCTAGCGTCTAAATCTCTATATATCCCTTTTTCGCCTTACCTGCTAGTACTTATAGCGTATTTACCTCTTCCTAAGTTTTCGTATAATGAAGTAATTAACTCATCTTCAGATACCCTTAGAGACCATAGCCATGCTTCAAGCTGCCTGTCTACCGGTATTACATCAATTCCTGCATCGTGTAATATTTTTACTTCGTCCTTAGATCTTTCGTAGTTCCACCTAGGTATTATAAACCTCTTGACCCTTATTCTCCTCGTTCTCACGGCCGCTATTATCTTGCCAGATCCTCTCCACCCCAGTCCTCCAACTGGTCCCACGTTTCCCTTAATATCGGCCTTACCGGTCATCACTACATCTAATTCAACGGGTATTCCTGAGAGCTCCGATATAGCGGCTACGCTAAAGGTAACTCCCAAGCTAGGACCGCTAACTCCTAGACCAGGCACGCCCTCCAATGGGCTTATAACTTGGAACTTGAAATCAAAGTTAGATATATCAATTCCCGTTTTCTCCCTTATATATCCTCTAACGTACTCAGTTGCATTTATCGCGCTCTCCAATACGCTAGTGTCTTCAACGGGCATTGCTCCAGTTACTGCGGTTTTTGCAGCGCCTGTTACTACCACTTTACCGGAACCCCTAGGATTTATAGAACACTCAACTAAGAGAGGCATACCCTTCCTTCCTTGGATATCCGTAGCTAACCCAATTGCAGCACCCGTTCCTCTCGTTTTGTATATAATGCTTTCTTGAGCATCCATCATTTCCCTGTCTATCTCGCTCTCTAACGCTTCCGATGCCTTTTCGAAGTGATAGAGTCTTATTTTATACGTACTAGGCTTTATCGTCTTCAAAGTTTCAGGATCTGTCGATTTTAACACTTCCTCTAATCTCTTTAAATCGTCTTTGTACAACCTCTTCAGTTCTCTTATTCTTATTTCGTCTCCGCTCTCATAAGCCTTAGATAGCTCCATGGCCGCGACGACTTCTTCAGACCTTAGCCTATTAGCCTCCCTAATTATCTCAGCAACTACTCTAGGAGATACAGCCCTAAATCTCTTAATCACTTTAAGGACGTTTTCAGGGGTAGCTTCAGGATGCAGATGTGGTAAGTAATGTCTTAAATGTACCCTAATTATGTCTAGTCTTTCTTCATCATTTCTAGGTAAAGGTATCTCAATAATGTAGGGTTCAAATCTATTCAGAACGGCTTCATCTATCGCTTCGAGTCTATTAGTTGCTGCGATAACGATTACGTTCTCCAGAGGTTGTAAACCATCTAGCTCCGTTAGAATTTGCGCCGTTAGCCTATCGCTTACCGGATCTCCTTTCCTCTTCCCGGCGATAACGTCGAATTCATCGAAGAATATTATGCTCGGAGCATGCCTCCTAGCTAAGGAGAATAAGTCCCTAATGTTCTTTTCAGGCTCTCCTACCCATTTAGCGTTTATTAGTAACTGAGCTGCTGGAACGTAGAAGAAGGTAGCGTCATTTTCCTTAGCTATAGCCTTCGATAGGTATGTCTTTCCACAACCTGGCTCTCCCCACAATAGGAAGCCCTTAGGAGGTACCCAGTTTAGCTTGCTAGCGAGCTCTGGCTTTAAGCTCAAAGAGATGATTTTAAATAGCTTTTCCTTTATACCGAAGAGACCTCCTACATCGCTATATCCAACAGCGGGCTTTATCTTAAGAACAGTGCTCATTACCTCGGTGCTCTTCTCTTGTTCAACGTAGCCTCTAAGCTCTCTAGCTACCAACTTAAAGTCGTCAAGTGTAACTCTATACTTTAGGCTTCCTTTCTTCCTGATAATTCCTCTAAATAAGCTACTGCGTAAAGGCTCTACTTTATGCTGGTAAACCCTCTGACACGCATCTATAATATCAAATGGGCTTAGCTGTGTTTGTCTAAAGGCGCTTACGGATCTTTCTAAGATCTTAAGCACTTCATTAGCATCTAAATGTTCCCATCCATATTTCTTAAGTTCCGCTTTCAATACAGCTAGTAGAATATCTCGCGTTAGGTTTTGATCGAGGTCTATGATATATGCTCTCCTTCTAATGTCCTCTCTAATACTTTCAAATTTATTAGTTGCCGCGATAACTACCGTTCTTTCATCCGTATTTTGTATCCTGTTTATATTGTCTATAAAGGCATCCTGTACTCTAATGTCCTCTCTATCCGCTCCATGTTCTGGACGAGCAACTCTAAAGCCTATGGTCTGGAACTCGTCGAAGAATACTATGCTCGGAGTCTCCTTAGCTCTGTTGAATATACTCGATATGTTCCTGATGCTCTGACCATAATATGGATGGAAGACGTCTTCTCCTCTTACTACGATGGGCTGTACATTTACCCCTTTTTCCAATCCATATTTAATAGCCTCTCTTATACAAACTTCCGCTAATAAGGTCTTACCGGTTCCCGTAGATCCCTTTAATATGAAGAACTTAGGAGGAGGCATTCCTTGTAAGATGTTCCTTACGGTAGGATCTCTTATTACGTGGTATGCTATAGACGAGATTATGAGCTCGAACTCCTTTTCCCTGCCTATAAGATCTTCCTTGCTCCTAGGGAACTTCTTTTCAAGCTCCATTAACCTCTTCTTTATCTTTCGAGGGTTAAGCCTAGCGTTCCTCCACCTCCTGTAGTTACGGTTAACCAAGTAAAGAGGGAGGCTTAGCAGTTTACGAAGCCTTGGATGCTTAATCCACCAAGGCTTCTCTCCTCCCCAAGTGTACTCTTCATCACTGCTCATCGATAAGCTCATACCATCCCCTCCACTTTCCTATGGCGTAGATTACAGTTAGGATTGAGAAGAGAATCGAAGCAAGCATTAGATCTGTCAAGGTTATTAACGCCTCAATTCCTAACAATCGAGCTAGTACTATAGAGATAAAGGATCCAATTAAGATGAATACTAAGATCAAAGAGGAGGCGTAAAAGGCATACCTTAGAAGCAAGGAGAAGGTGTCCATTTTTCCCCACCTCTTAAACTTCTTTTTATAATCCTTAACATCTAAATATCCCGTGATAAGGAAAAGGGGAAATAATGTGGAGTAGATAACGTATTCCCAAGTAGGCAAGCTTGGGGATACGATATTTAGTAAGCCAAGGCTTAACGGCTTAACCTCTAACGTCCTCAAGATATTAAGCTCTAATTGAGCTGAGATATTGCCAGGTACTACATAAGAGGCTATGAGGGAAGCAATGCCTTCTTTAACTACAAATACGTTTAGCTCAATAGGTTTATTTGATAAGAAAATCAATGTATATAAAATAGCTTTGTTAGTAGTATTTTTGAGATGAATTTCTATTCCCCCTTTACTTCCATGCTCATCACTAACACTTTCTATAAATGCTTTAATGCTCTCTATCTTAGAATATGAAACAACGACGGCTCCCTCGCTCTCATATCTTACTACGATGTAGTCATTTGGGTTTGTAAGATGAATTTTGGGAACTTTAATTACCACACCTTCAGAAGCATATACCGTAGAAGAGGTAACGAAGACGAACACCATTAGTAGGACGGGCAACCA
>CALBHZ010000051.1 GCA_937892815.1 uncultured archaeon
CTTCGAGTTTAAGAGGAGAGCCCAACAATTTGTTAACGGCATATACGGCCGCAGCAGCGGTCGCGCCGCTCGATCCTAGACCTTTCCCGATAGGTATTCCCTTCTTAATTTTGAGGTTTACGCCCTTTTCCACATTCAATCTCCTTAGTAATTCACCGACTGCATATTTAGCGGTGTTCCGGTATTTGCTAATGCCCCCCTCCCCTTCTACTTCAACCACTTCCACTCCATTCTCATTGACCAGCTCAGCTTCCACCTCGTCACAGTACGCATCTAAACATAAGGCGGCAACGTCGAAACCAGGACCTAGATTTGCCGAACTCGAGTATGCTCTGACTTTTACCTTTAAAATGCTTTTGTTCACGGATGGATGATGATTTCAGCTTTTAAAAAACGTTTATATTAAAGCTACTTAAATTCTAGAACAAATGAAGAAAGTTTCGACTGGCGTTGCTCTTCTAGACAAATTGCTCGGAGGAGGGTTCTCCGAGGGTAGTACGATAGTCGTCGCAGGACCTCCAGGTACGGGGAAGACGATATTTTCAATGGCTTACTTATCGAAGCTTGAAGATGGAATTGGAATGAGAATCTCGCTAAATGAAGATTCGAAAGCTTTTCTAGAATTCTCGTCTATGCTAGGATATGCATGTAAGAAGCTATATGAGGAAAAGAAGCTGAAGCTCATAGATTTATTCCCTACTAGGAAGGAGCTTTTCGAACAAGCGGTTAGGTATATAGTAGATGAAATAGAGAAATACAACGTCAAAAAGTTAGTAGTTGATTCGTTTACGGCTTTCATTCAACACGTAGATTCAAGCTCCGAGGTTAGAAACTTTATCCAAAGCACCATCAATAATATAATAAGGAGGAAGGGGGTTACTAGTCTACTCATAGTCGAATCTCCTATAGGCATAGAAAGCATAGGATTTAGCATAGAGGAGTTCGCGGCTGACGGAGTTTTAATGTTTAAGAAGAGGATATATGAGGGAAGATTGCTGAGAGAATTAGAAATAGAGAAGATGAGAGGAACCTTAATTGAATACCCTAGATGGTTCTTCACTTTGAGGGGAGGATTTAACATGTTAGGCAAGAGCTCAATGATCGAGGGGAGAAGGAGAGAGTTCAAGGTTGTAAAGTTAGGTAAAGGATTATATTCATCTGGAATAACTACTTTAGATGAGATAGTTGGAGGAGGGTTTAGAAGAGGTAGCATTGTATTGTTTGAGATAGGGTCAAACGCCGCACCATCGGACTTCGCTCCGATTTTAGAAGCTCAGATAATAAACTTCTTAAAACAGAGGTATTTCACATTCGTTCTTCCTCCCCTTACCATGGATCCAGATCGATTAAGGGAAGAGCTATCGCAATATGTCGATAAAGAGGTACTGGAAAAGTACTTCGTAACCACATGTCCGATGTTCACGGAAGAGGGGGGAAAAGAGATAGCGTTAGACATGATGTTTAGGGATCTAACCAAGGAAGAGGGTGCTCATTATTTATGGATGGTAGATTGGGATTCCGCAGAGGAGATTTACGGACATAAAAAGCTCATTAAGCAGTTGACAAAGGCGTTCGTAGCTGAAAGAGGAAAGAACTTCTTAATCTTCTTAATAGTACGTGAAACTGATCCTGCAATAAACGAGCTATCGTCATTCTCAAGCTATCACTTGAAGGTAGACAACATGGAAGGGACGCCATTTATCTATGGAATTAAACCGTACACGGGCTTTTACGGAATAGAGAGTGGAGGAGATTTAACTGATATTAAGCTAATAGAGGTGGTATAGAAATTGGAGAGTTTTGAAGAAATGGTTTTAAAAACGGTAGATGATACTATAAGTGAGCTAGGTCCTTCTGCAAGAGCTGCTTTAATTTACCATTTAGAGAAGAAGGGGTTAAGGCTTAATGAGGTACCCAATGATCCTAAAAAGTTCGAAACTGTCTTAAAGGATATGTTTGGACCTGCTAGCGAGATAATATTTTCACTAATTCTTAAGAGAATAGCTGAGAGACTAGGCGTTAATCCTCCTACTGAAAGGAGCTTTACAGCGAGATTAGAGAGGTTAAGGAAGGAATACGAGGCTAAATTCGTAAATAGGTAAGAGTTTTTATTACGAGTCAAGGCGTTAGTAGGGTAAAGTAGGATGTTGAAGAAGAAAGCTCCAGAATTTCTAGTTTACATATACAAGTGGGCAGGACTTGGTATTCTCATCGGCATCATAGCTGGCGTAGGAGCTATCGTCTTCATGCTATTATTAAAGTTCTCCACGTGGTTTTTCCTAGAGGAGCTGGTCGGATATCATCCTCCGCTTGCTGCTGGTGAAGGAGTTACGGCTTTTCCGCCCTTTGAAGGAGTAAGGTGGTTTTTAATTCCGGTCGTTACTACCGTTGGAGGCTTAATAACGGGGTTGATAGTGTACACCTTTGCTCCGGAAGCTGAAGGTCACGGAACGGACGCTGTAATTGAATCTTTCCATAGGTTAGGAGGAAGGATAAGGGGAAGGGTGCCGATCGTGAAGGCCATCGCCTCAGCTATAACTATAGGAAGTGGAGGAAGCGCCGGTAGAGAAGGGCCGATCGCACAAATCGGTGCCGGTTTTGCTTCACTACTCGCTAAATTGCTTAAGCTAAGCGATCACGATAGAAGGATAATGATAGTTGCAGGCGCAGGAGCTGGGATAGGATCTGTGTTTAAAGCTCCCTTGGGAGCGGCTATTTTCGCCATTGAAGTTCTTTACAGAAGAGATTTTGAGGTTGATGCTTTAATCCCTTCATTCATATCCTCCGTCGTAGGTTATTCCATTTTCTCGTCCTTTTTCGGCTTCTCTCCCATTTTCTCCTCTCCGTCATTTGAAGTTATACCGCCTCTATCTTTCATTTTCTACGCCGTGTTGGGCGTAGTATCCGGGTTAGCCGCAATTGTATACGTTAACATGTTTTACGGTCTTAGAGATAAGTTCTTCAAGAAGATACCAGTTCCCTTGATTGTTAAACCCGCAATTGGCGGATTTCTAATCGGTCTCTTAGGAATGATAGCTCCTCAAGTACTTGGAACCAGCTACGGGTGGGTTCAGCTCGCTATTTACGGTCAACTCGCTATCTCCACCATGCTCATAGTGGCTATACTTAAAATGGCCGCTACTAGCTTTACCATAAGCTCTGGAGGAAGCGGAGGTGTATTCGCTCCGTCCTTAGTTATTGGAGCTATGATAGGTGGCGCGTTAGGCACGTTATTCTACTCTAGCTTTCCCGATCTTGCTATAAGTCCAGCATGCTTTATACTGGTGGGAATGGCCGCCTTTTTCGCAGGAGCGGCTAAAGTACCAATAGCTGCTATGATCATGGTAGCGGAAATGACCGGAAACTACAAGCTACTAATTCCAGCTACAATCGCATGTTCTATATCGTACGTCTTATCTGGTAAATGGTCCATATACGAAAAGCAGGTAGATAGTAGGATAGAATCTCCTGCTCATCGTGGAGAGTTTAGCGTAGACGTCCTTGAGCAGGTTAAGGTTAAGTCGGTTATGACCACTAAGGTAGTGACGGTTTCACCGGATATGAAGGTTAGGGATATATCGAGATTAATAGCAAGATATGGACATTTGGGATATCCAGTTGTAGATAAGGGGAGGCTAATTGGAATTGTCACTTATAGCGATATCCTAAAGGTGAGACATCCTGAAGAAAGCGAGGTTAAGATAAGGGAGGTTATGTCTAAAAGGCTGATAGTTACTTATCCCGATGAGACCTTAGATAGGGCTTTACATAAAATGTATTTTCACAACGTCGGTAGATTGCCCGTCGTAGATCCAGAAAATCCCACCAAGCTTCTAGGTATAGTTACTAAAAGGGATTTAATAAGAGGTCATGAAATATCGAGATTTGGAGAAACTGTGAGTAGAGTTAGAGACGTGCTTAAGCTGTTAACGGTTGAGGAAGTAATGCATAAACATTTTACTATACTAGAGCTGGAACATGGATACAATCTTAATGAGCTTATAGACATGATTATACATTGCAAACATCCAGCTATCGTAGCTATTAAAGACGGAAAACCCGTAGGAATTGTAACGTGTAGAAGCGTGTTGGAAGCACATTTAAATGGGAAGAAGAGCCCCATTAGAGAGCTCTTTAAAGAAGGAAGGGAGCCCATTGCCGCTTATCCAGACGAATCGATAAGGGCGGCGTTGGATAAGATGATGACGTATAAGCTAGAAGCTTTGCCAGTCATAGACAGGAGTAGACCGGATAAGCTGGTAGGGTTAATTACTATAAAAGATGTAGTGAGGATAATAGCGTTAGAGAGCTTAGGTTAAGTTTTAATACCAATAGCTCCTAAACTAATATGTGTCGAAGGAAGAAGAGCATGTGGAAAGGGTTCTGTATGAAGATGAAGTAAGCGATTTAAAGGATGCAGATAAAACGAGGAGATGGGGAAGAGCTGCGTTATACTTCCTGTTAAATATAGGCCTTCTCTTCATGCTATACGTGCTTTTGGGCTTAATAGGCCTCTTAGTTGGAATGTTCCTATTAATATTTTTGTTCCCCTCTCCCTTTATTACAGCTCCTAATTGGTACAAGATAACTACGGAAGGCTTAGTGCTTGAGAAGGGGATAGTAAGGATAAGGGAAGGCTTGAACTTAAGGTTTAAAGTATATAGAGATAGGAACTACATAGCCGTTTTAAGGAAAAATAGGGAGATAATGTGGTTATATGCACATAACGTAGATAGGTTAATGGAGGCTTTAAATGAAGTTTCGCTTGCTAAGAGTTAAGTTACCTAGTTTTAAGGAATCTCCTTAAGGCAGATGCTAGGGGCGGTAAAATCCTAGTTTGGAGAATTAGCTTAGCTGGTCCTTCCACCTCCACTACTATCCCTTCTCCCCCAAATAGGAAGGTTTTCCATCCTCCGAATTTCTTCACCTTCCATTTAGCCTTCTCGTTTAAAGCTACGAAGTGGAAATTATCTACTATCATTTTCTCTCCGGGCTTTAGCTCGTGCTCTACCATCCCTCCGTAGCTATTTATCCAGATTCCTCCTCTTCCGGTCGCTTTAAGCCATACAAGCTCTCCTTCAGCTAATAGCCCTCTTAAGCCTCTCCACGCTACAGTTAAATTAATATCGCCATGATGAGCGAGGTATGATGAATCCTGAACGATGTATCCCTCATCGGACATAGGCAGATACTTTATGTCTCCAGGTAGAGAGGGTGCGAGCTCCAGTTCAAGATCTCCCTTTGCTATGTAGGTATTAAGGAAGATTGTTTCTCCAGCTAGGGTTCTCCTAAGAAGGCCCGTTAACAAACCTCCGGTATGAGTTTTAACTTCAAAATCTCCCTTTATGCTTACCATAGCTCCTGCTTCAGCCGTTATTTCTTCCTTAGGACTTAATTTTACCTTTAAAAGTGAGTACGCTGGTGAAGTTTCGATCTTCCATTCCATGTATTAAATACGAACCTTTCACATATTTAAGGAGAATGGCTCGCTCAGTACTCTTTTAAGCACTTACGGTTCCTCTTAGTAGCAATAATATTAATGCTAGTTGAGGTATGAAAGGGATGTTACCAATAGCTGGGTCAGTTCTAAATCTTGATAGCATTTATAAACTCAGAGATCCTCTCTAGCATTCTCATATGACTCCATTGCTTCCTTAACAGGACCGCTTAATCCTCAATGAACATTGACCGTGTACCTAATGTAATATTCCTTGATAGCTCAATTACCTATATGGGTTTTAGCGAGGTAGTACATTATCGAAATGTATTGCAGGTTTTCCCTTCTCATCATTTAAGCTTAAGAAATGGATCTTCCCTGATCTCTTTCTTTAGTATATAAAGGTAGACCGCTGTAGCATTGTTAAGAAAGCTTTATCATCATTTATCCATAACGTTTAGATCTTGATGACCTCAAGCCATATTCTGTTAACCTTCTAACGTGGTAAAGGAAGCTTGAATACTCAGTTGGAGAAGTTTACTATTTGTCCTTCTTGAAATTTAACACAGCTCCTATGATAGCTAAGTTGTTTGCTTCGGTTCCTTCAGATATATATTTCTCGAGGAAGAGTCTCCGATGCTTTAGCTACCTTCTCGAACACGGTAGTTAAATGCTCAAAGACCTCCTATGTTAGCTATAGATAGTTGAGAGGTGATCATAAGCTATTTTGCTAAAGTAGGAAGCATGGTGCTTACCATTTTACCGAGAACAGGGTCTGAATTTTCAACCATCTAAGTAAACTTCTCTTTCTGATTTACTGTGCTTTCAAAAGAATTATTTTTCCCATCTTGAAGGAATAAAAATGAAACTACGTCTCTACCTTTCCTTAACTCATGAGAAGTCTTCCGGTTTTAGTTATAGTAAGTAATTAAGTAACCTTATTGGAAATTGGATTTATATTGAAGAAGTATTTGCCTATGCTTATTAAATGGAGACATCTCTTCGGTAATTTCCCTAACTCTTCTTCCCTCCTTACCTAACTACCGCAAAGTAAGAACTTGACATATATCCTCCTCTAAGGAAATCAAATATTAGTTGGGATTCCTAGTACCTTCATGTTCACATAGTTAAGCTAATATTGTACCATGTTATGGAAAGCCGAAACCACACGTCGTTCCATTTAATGGATAAACAGAGGATCTGGAAACTTTTTAAAGCCTCTTTCACCTTTAACAGAAGAGAATGGGGGATAACATAAGGGAGGCCGTGATCTTAGCCGCTGGATTAAGTACGAGGTTAAGGTCTTTAACGTCTATTCCTAAGTTTGGATTAAAAATTAATGGTTTACCTCTCATTTACTATCCGATAAAAAGCCTAATAAGCTCCGGCGTTGAAAAGTTTACTATAGTGGTAGCAACTGGATTCGAAAAGGTGGCGAGGTCTATCGTCTCCTCAATTAATGAGGCCGAATTCGTAATTGCTTTAAATAACCATCCGGAAAGGGAAAACGGATACACGTTACTATGTGCTGAGAATTATGTAAAATCGAAATATTTCTTCGTTTCGGTTTGCGACCATATCTATCCTTCTAGCCTTCCCTTAACGTTGAAGAGGAAACAGGGTTCGCTTAAATCAGATATTTTAGTTGGAGGAGATAGCCAGCCTAAGTTTGTTGATGTATCTGAAGCGACCAAAATTAAAGCTAATGGAAATAACAATGTACTAGAGATAGGGAAGGAGGTTGAGGATTATACCCATGTAGACGTAGGGGTATTCATCATGAACAATAGGGTTTTTAGTTTAAAGGGAGAACTTGAAAAGCTACGACGTATAAGCCTCAGCTATATTGTTCAAACAGCTATAAGTAGAGGAATGAGCGTAAAGGTTTGCGATATAAGGGGGATACCTTGGAAAGACGTAGACACGCCTGAAGATGTAAGCGGAATAGTTAGTGGAAGATTTAAGGAGGTATTGAGGGTGTGGATGGAAGATGGCTAAGGGGAAGACGACGGATGGCATAGTCTCGAGATACATCAATAGAAAGATATCTTCTAGGATTACCAATTGGATAATAAAGCATAAAATAGGGGTAACGCCTAACCAAGTCTCAGTTATATCC
>CALBHZ010000052.1 GCA_937892815.1 uncultured archaeon
AGGCGCAACGTTATCTATGTGCGCCACCCCTGCAGATACCTTCTCACCGAAAAGCCTTTTTTCTACAACTTGAGCTGAAATCACGCCGCTAATATTGGAGATTTTTCTTGCTACCTCTAGAGGATCGGCCTTCGGAACGACGTAGAATCGTTGTCCTTCAACTTTAACTCTCAATACAGCTCTTTCTCCATCTTCTCCTATGCTCCATATCCAGATTTCATCTTCACCATTTACCTTTTCGGCCGATAGGTCTAAAATCCAAAACTTCTTCTCCATGTTATCACCTACGGTTCACCTAACTATATGCTGTTCAACGATATCGTCCATTTTATTTATAACTTCTAATGCGTGGGATCTTAGAGCAACTCCAGAAGCGGCAAATGCATGTCCGTCTGCGAATCCCAGTCCTCTAACCGCTTCCATTAGGAGTTTAACGGCGGATGGATACCTTCCTTCTTCCACTCTTTTCCTCAAGAGATCTGGTACTCTTATCGATATCTTTACGTAGTCACTCTTTAATTCCCCTAATCCAGGGACATTTCTCGGAACGTCCATGTACCCAATTAAGTACTTGCCTGGATCGATCAGCCTTCTTTGATAAGAGAGAAACGAGCAGAAAGTACCCACTACTTTCGTACCCATGCCTTTGTAGAAGTCCTTTGCATAGAACCATTGTATATGTCTTCCCTTATTTAAGCCGCTTCGATAAAGTTCAGATAGCAGCCTCTTATTCGCCATCTTCCTCTTTTCTTCCAACTCCTTGACAAATCTAACGATACGAGGTTTTTCTCCGTATAGACAGAGTTCGATTCCCATCATAGGGCCTCCTCGATAATAGCCCACCGAGCCAAGCACCTGGAGAGACTTAAATAGATCTTGGAGAGCGAGGTTGAGCTTCGGCGCAATTAGCCTGTTACCTTCGCACTTTACAACTCCTTTGTTTAACGCTTCTTTCAAGATGTCGGAGTTTAAGCTCCTGTAACCTTCAGGTATCTCCATACTACCAGTTAAAGCGAGATATGAAAGATCGTACGTTCCACTGTTCACGGTTTTTACGAACAAGTAACAGCAGGTCGAGCCTGAAAAATCCGATTCTCCTCTATAGCCGAAGTTCTCCAAGTTTAGATCTATCACCATAGGGTCTTTAGAGGGGGATGGATCATGATGATCTAGTATTACGGTTAAATTTCTTCCCTTGTTAAATTCAGATATCTTGTCGCAATGAGGAGATCCGATATCGCAGTAGAAGATGATGTTTCCTTTTCCAAGATGTAACTTCTCAATTATTTCGGGATATAGTTTTTCTATGCAGACCAACTTAGCTTTAAAGCCCTTCCTTTTTAAGGCTTCATAAATTATCGCTCCTGAACATATGCCATCCGCATCATCGTGATGTACTATGAAGATGTCCCCCGATGATCTTTCCTTCAGTAAGTTCCATGTTTTTCGAGCTTCCCGTTCAAACAAAGATAGCGACATCTAAATGATATTAGAGAATTCTCCTTAAAATCTATTTATCGAATGCTATGTGATCATCTACTTAACGGCAGTAGATTTGCGTAGGAATTGAAGAATTGCATGAGGACGTTTG
>CALBHZ010000053.1 GCA_937892815.1 uncultured archaeon
TTTTTTCAAGCAGAAGACGGCATACGAGATGTAGAGAGGTCTCGTGGGCTCGGAGATGTGTATAAGAGACAGTTAGGAAGCAAAGCATTATAGCTAAAGGATTTTTAGCAATGCGTCAATAAACCCTGTCATTACTTCTTTCTTAGCAAGGGTAATTCTCAACGGCTCTCTAAAGCCTGCGAAAGGAGGTATCTTCCTCGTAAGGTACCCTCTCTTTAAAAGTTCCATAAATAGGAAATCTTGTTTCAGCTTACTCGATATCGTAGCAAATATCGTTCTCGTCGGCGTAACTTTAACGTCGATCCCCTCCATTTCCTTGAGAAACCATTCTACAACCTCTTTTGCCTCTCTCCAGAATTCCTCAAATCTACGTACATTGGACAACGCCTTTATAGCCAATTTCATGCTTAAGCTCGCAACGGGATATGGATACTGAACCTTCTTGAAAAGCCTTATAATATCTTCGTTAGCAACTATATATCCGAGCCTGAGACCGGCCATCCCAAACGATTTGGAGAAGCTCCTAAAAACTACTAAATTATCGTACTTTTCAATTAAGCGAATATAGGTAGAGCCTGCAATTTCGCTGTAAGCTTCATCGGAGACAATTATTCCATCTAATCCCTCTAACAGTGCTTTTACCTCCTCTTCGCTAATTAGATGTCCGGTCGGATTATTAGGAGAACAGAAAAAGAACACGCCTATTTCCTTCTTTTTAGTCAATATATCCTCAATAGGCATTTTGAAGTCTTCTTCAAATTGGAATTCGAGTAAATTGGCTCGATGAGCTCTAGCTCTAATCCTGTACATTGAAAAGGTGGGGTTAACGTAAGCTACAGCAGCGTGTCTTAGCATAAGCGTAATTAGATCGATGAGCTGATCTGAACCACATCCAATATACACCATTTCCTCCTTAACCCCTACGTATTTAGCTATCGCTTTAACGAGCTCATCTACCTCCTCTCTTGGATAGAGCCTGGGATCGTACTCTTCAACTACTTCTAAAATTAACCTTTTCATAAACTCCCTATCTATAAACAAATTTTCGTTAGAATTTAGAGGATAGATCTCCTCCGGCCTCCTTCCAATCATCTCAGCTGCTTTCCTTAACCCTAATCCTGGAACATAGCTTGGAAGATCGGACATCCACGAAAGAAGTTCTTTATAACCCATATCCAGAAGGTTACTTCATTAAGGATTTAAATCTCTCCTTTAGAATGGGTATTTCTTCTATCTTCTTCTCATCTAGTAAATTCCAGTAAATTCCCCTAGGTTTCTCCCTCCTCCCCTCCGTTTTTATTATCCTAGTAGGAG
>CALBHZ010000054.1 GCA_937892815.1 uncultured archaeon
GCTTCAAGAAGGCCATGGCCATGGTAGGGATGAACGAGGATATAGCTAAGATGTACTATATGCTCCATTTCAAGTATCCTCCATTAGAGAAACTATACGAATTTGCATGTAGAACAGCTGTAGGCCTGTCATGGGTAGACATAGCTCCGTACAAGGAGGAGGATCTAGGAGCGGAGAACTTCAAGAAGCCCGTAGAGCTGAACGCTAAATGCACTACAGCTGAAGAGGTTAAGAGACATCTATCCAGCTTCATAGATAAGTACCTGAAGTACTACGCTAAATGGCATGACTACGCTACATGGTCCTGGATAGATGGATTTACCTCAGATGGCCTTATCTTAATGGATCTAATGGCGGATATACCGATGAGGATCGATGCTAGGTGGATGTACAAGTGGAGCATCATAGACGATAAGGAGGTGTTCAGGATAGTTACGGCAAGGGGACTGCATCCGGATTGGGTAGAGAGGATAACCATAGCCGAATGCATGAACGCCCTGCAAGAAGAAAGGACCTTAGCAAGAACAGGAGTTATATCATCATTTAAGGAGGGATTCCTGGATATAGAGGGTGTAGACTCTACACTTAAGCAACTAACTACCGTAAACATATTAGGTAAGGATGTTCCTGTTAAGTTCCTTCCTGGAGAGGTAGAACTGCTAAAGTTAAGGGCCAAATACGATCGATCGCTAGATATACTCAGGGATTACTCAAGAGATCTAATTAGGTCCTCAGCAGAGAACATAGTTACGTTCGATTCCGCAGTTCAAAACCTGAAGGACCTAACCAGTAAGGTAGCGGATTCACTAAAGATCAAATTAAGCTTAGATGAAGATTACTTCAAGCTGTATAAACCTGTAGCGGAAACCCTGTTTGGAATATACACTACTCACAGGATCAGGATATGGATAAGGTACATGATGTACAGGATCTTAACGAGGTTCTCAGAAGGCTACATGAAGAGGGAGGAGATAAAGAAGCTAATTGAGGAGCTGGTAGCTAAGGCCAAGCTTACGGATGAAGAGAAGTCGTTGCTCGTAGATGTAAGCGAAACGATGTTTGAGTTCTTCTCAAGGCAGTTAAAGGCCAGGACCGTGCTGTGGCAACTGAAGAGGGGAAAGATAACCGCTCAGGACGCTAAGAACAAGCTGGTAAGCATAGGTTTAGATGAAGATACGGCTATCAACCTCATAGAGAACGAGCTAGCTAAGTTAAGGGAGGAGTACACCCTGAGCATATCTACGCTACTCAGCTACGCTACCATAGTAGCGGTTCCTGAGAGCTTAATTAAGGAGAGGATAAAGAGCTTAGGGATTCCTGAGGAGGACGCCAACATCATATTACAGGTCTTCAAGATCAGGCCCATTAGAGATGAGCTTAGCTACTATACCAGGAAG
>CALBHZ010000055.1 GCA_937892815.1 uncultured archaeon
CCTAAATAGTGCTTCCTGACATGATCGTTTTGCTTTAGTTTGTCAACCGATCCTTCCAAAACGATTCTCCCATTTTCTAATACGTAAGCATAGTCTGCGAGTTGTAAGGCATGCGTTACCAGTTGTTCTACTAGTAGCACAGTTATCCCTGCCTTCTTCAATAGCTCTATAGTTTCAAAAACCCTATCTACTAAGATAGGGGCAAGGCCTAAGCTTGGTTCGTCAAATAGCAATATCTTAGGCTTAGACATGAGAGCCCTCCCTATTGCTAACATTTGAGATTCTCCGCCACTCAACGTTTTAGCTACCTGATTTTCCCTTTCCTTCAACCTAGGAAATAGTTTGTATACTTCTTTCAAGGTTTCGAATCTTTCAGCCCATGCTTTCTTAGTGTACGCTCCCATTAGCAGGTTCTCCTTTACAGTTAAGCTTGGAAATAATCGCCTCCCCTCCGGCACTACGCTTATTCCCTTCTCAGCTATCACATGAGGTGGTTTATTGGTTATGTCTTCTCCATCTAAAATTATCTTTCCCTTAGCTACCTTCACTAATCCACATATCGCCTTTATTGTAGTAGTTTTGCCTGCACCGTTCGGCCCTATTAAGGAGACTAGCGATTTTTCCTCGACTTTTAACGATATATCCCATAGTACCTGTACCTTACCGTAGAACACGTCTACGTTTTTAACCTCTAACATTACAAAGCACCTCTTCCAAGATATGCCTCTATTACATTCTTATCCCTTGAGACCTCCATAGGCGTTCCTTCAGCTATTTTCTTACCATAATGTAAAACCACGATCCTCTCGGATATGTTCATTACGAATTTCATTACGTGCTCGACTATTAACATCGTTATCTTCTTTCTTCTGTTAATATCTCTTAATAGATCTACGTAAAAGCCTATTTCGATAGGCGTTAAACCTGCGGCGACTTCGTCTAGTAGTAAGAGGATAGGTTGAGTAGCTAAAGCTCTGGCAAGTTCCGTAAGCTTAATTTGAACTAAGTTGCAATCCGCGCACCTCCTATCTCTTATTTCGTCTATCCCTACGATGGATAATGCTTCGTCTACCAGCTTATCCACCTCATCTTCCCTATCAGTTACCTTGTAAGCCCCAACTCTAACTGCTTCCTCAACTGTGAGAGTAGGGAAGGGCTTTACTATTTGAAAGGTTCTCGCAATACCCATCTTCGCTATTATGTGAGGAGGTTTTCCAGTTATTTCTACTCCATTGAAGAATACCTTTCCTCTATCGGGTTTGTAAAATCCCGTGATTACGTTAAAAAGGGTGGTTTTGCCGGCGCCATTAGGCCCTATTAAGCCAACGATTTCTCCTTCATTTACGTACATCGTTACGTTATTCAACGCTACTAATCCTCCAAAGGATTTAGTAATGCCATCTACTTTAAGTAGCTCTCTTTTTTTCATCCTACTAGTTTTCCTCCGAATTCTAAGTATAAAAGCTTAACAATAAAAAATTAATAGGGATAGCAAACTCCTAAGTCTTCTAGCTCCCTCTTAACCTTCTTATATAGCTGTATATATTCATCACTGGGTTTTAATGATTTTACGTCATAGCACTCAGGAAAGGTTTTGCCAAGAGGGGCTTTATCGATCTTATCCTCGTACTTCGGAAGTACTTTCTTAACTATCTCATTAACATCAGATCTCTTTAGCTTTGAATAGACGGCCGCTATGCCCGTCTCACAAGCCATTCTAGCCTCCATAGGCGTTGTTCTCTCGAAATGCTTATTTGAAGCGGAGGCGATCTCCCATAGAATTGCAGTTCCAGATACCGCGCTTACTAAGCCATGTAGAGCGGACTCGTAGAGGACCATCTCCGTACAAGGACCTGCAACAGCAAATCCGTTAGAACCTGATATCAGCTTTGTGTTGTTTGCAAGCGCTTGATAGCTTAAGCTCACTAACCATAGCATTTCTCTACTAGTATTATTAAAGTACCTAAAGTGAACGGGGAAGTAACAGGTGAAGTGTCCTTGATTGACTAGTAAACCTTGGAGGTGTGATGCAACGCCTATAACGGTGGTACCCTCAATTCCTGCGTAGACTCCGTAAAGAGGACCGGACAACGTTCCTATTATACCTCCATATTGATTAAAATGTAGTGTTTTATTCAATAAATCATAATCGATTTTTAATTCGCTTATAACGGATACTAGCCTTAAATCCGTTGGCCTTGCTCCCCAAATCGGATTGCTAGATGCTATCTGTGAAGCTGCAGATAAAGCGGTCCCCGTAAGTATTATAGCTATGCCTGGCCTTCCTACCCTTACTGCTGCTTGTCTTGCATATTGTGCATGAACAACTCCCCCTTGTTGTTCGAAGGGAGAATGCGTTTTAGTGTATCCTCCTTCTACTTTATCTAAAATGGGCGTAGATACGGCATCAGCTAAGGGTTCTTGCATATACGCCATAATCATATGTATGAAGTTCTCTTCTGAACACCTAACTCCTACAGGGGTGAAGAGGCAACCGGGCAATTTCGTATCTTCCACTTTTCTAGAGGTCCATATCCTCCTATCCTTCCCTTCTCCTATTTCTAGCCAATCGTTATAGTTCCACAAGGCCTCCTTTAGTTCCTCTTCAGTAAATATCATCCTTCTCTGAGTCGTCGTACAGTACGTACCGACTGTTAAGAAGAGGTCGACAGCTGCATTCCATACATCTTTAGCTAAGGAGTCATCGGAGGGAACGGGATTATTTGGATCGTACTTGATATCATATTCCTTAACGACCCTCTTTATATTGGGAATTAAGATCCTCTTATCGAAGTCCTTCTCTAAAACGATCGGTCCCGTTTCAGCTTTATGAAGAACCGATATAATTCTCCAAGGAGGTACGGGCAACTATTCCACCTCCTTTCCGACGAACTTCATTGCAAGCTTAACGCCGTCCCAGGCGGTCTCTCCCCATCCATCCGCTCCTATCTCCTTAGCCCATTCCGGGCTCGTAGATCCTCCTCCAATTATAACCTTAAACCTATCTCTAACCTTCAGCTCCTTGAGTATATCTATTACTTCTTTTTGAGCGGGCATCGTCGTAGTCATTAAGGACGAGAGAGCTATTATGTCCGCGTTAACCTCTAGAGCTTTTTCAACTATCTTCATGCTCGGTACGTCTCTACCAAGGTCGTATACTTCAAACCCATAAATCTTAAGCAACTGAGCTAGCAAGTTCTTTCCTATATCGTGGATATCTCCGTATACCGTGGCGATCACTACTTTCCCTAATTTTTCTTTTACTCCTTCGGGAAGAGCGGATAGCATCATATTCATGTTTTCCGTGATAATGTCGGCCGCTACTAGCAGTTCTCCTAAGAAATACTCTCCCCTCTCGAATTTGTCTCCAATTATCTTAGCGGCCTTAGTTATCCCCTCCTCTATCGCGATCTTTACATCAATTCCCTTTGACAATATTTCTTCCGTTGCTTTTTTCGCCTCTTCTTCATCTAAATTGATTATAGACGCTCTAAGCCTTTCTATGACGTTTGCTTCTTGGCCCATCGTTTGCTTTCTACATTTTACCGTTTATAAGGTTTTCAAAAATCATTTTTTCAAGCTTTTCTCTTTTACTTCGTCTAAAGTTTAAATATCGCGATCTAAAAGTAGTCAAAGGTTGGAACCTATCCAGCTCGTTCAAAGCGTGATTTTTGGTATAATTATGGGGGGGATCTACGCCTTAGTTGCTATGGGTCTAGCCCTAGTATTCGGTGTAATGAACGTAATTAATTTCGCCCATGGAGACTTTGTTATGTTAGCTATGTATATTACCTATTTCCTATCTCTAATGCTTACCCTAGATCCAATATTGGTTCCTTTAATAACTATACCGATGTTTTTCGTACTTGGAATAGGAGTATATATGGGTACCTTGCATAAGATAGTGAGAGGGCCTGCTCTATCTCAAATAGCCGTTACCGTGGGATTAATGGTTCTCTTGAGAAACGTTACCCTAGCTTTATGGAGAGCTGAGCCAAAAGCTATACAATATACCGCCGTTGCAGGCTACTTCCACGTTGGACCGTTTATCTTTCCTACTAGCAGGTTATTTGGAGCTGTAGTGAGCATCTTAACTTTAGTTGCCCTCCACCTTTTCTTAACGAGGACGAAACTAGGATTAGCGATAAGAGCTACGGCAGAAGACGCCGATGCTGCTTCCTTATTTGGAGTTAACGTCAGGAACGTATACGCCTTTACCTTCGGTCTAGGTACAGGCTTAATAGCCTTAGCCGGAGCTTTGATTATGACCTTCCAAGAAGTTAACCCCTTAAGCGGTTTACTGTACGGACTATTAAGCTGGGTTATCGTAGCGATGGGAGGACTTGGAGGGGTCGTAGGTGTATTCTTTTCAAGTATCATCCTCGCTATAGCCGAATCTATAGGAATTACCTTTTGGGATCCTAGAGCTAGGGAGATCATCATCTACTTGATATTCATAATATTGCTTTGGGTAAGACCGACGGGCTTGTTCGCGAAGAGGTGATCTTATGGATAAGAAAAAGTTCTTGCCTACATTAGCCTTCTTAATACCTCTCGCACTATACCCTATTCTCATAAGCTTCAACAACTACTTTTTGAACGTAGGCACGTTCATAGTAATCTACGCAACTATAGTTGCCGCATGGAACATAATCTGTGGATTTGCTGGACAGCTCGACTTAGGAGCCGGGGCTTACATGGGCATGGGGATCTTCATTACTGGGATTTTGCTTCTATGGTGGAATATCACCCCTTTAATTGGGATTATAGTTGGAGGCCTTGCGACCGCGGCTTTAGGATTCGTAATAGGATATCCTACATTTAGATTTGGTGTGAGAGAAGTATGGTATGCTTTATCCTCCTTAGCTTTAGTTTCTATATTGCAGAAGCTCTTCTTAGTTTGGGAGCAGGTAGCTGGACCTGTTGAAAGAAGGCTTCCCTACTTCTCTGGAGAATGGTACTTAATGAGGTTTTATAACTTCTCAGTCTACTTCTACATGTCCTTAGCTCTTCTCATTATTACCTTGCTCTTAAACGTCAAGATAAGGTACTCTAAGATAGGGTATTACCTGTTGGCTATTAGAGAAAACGAGGAGGCTGCGGAGATGTTAGGGGTAGACGTAAGGAAGTACAAGCTTTTAGCTTTATTGATTTACAGCTTTATCGTAGGGTTAACCGGAGGAATTTTCGTTCTTATAGCCGGATACTATCATCCATCTCTCTTCGATCCTTGGGTAAGCATCCAGACAGCTATTTTAGGTATAGTAGGGGGATTAGGGGCCATTTACGGGGCTCCTCTTACAGCCTTAATTATCTTAGGAATCCAGGAATATCTGAGGTTTACCTTAGGAGGAATTGTACAGGGCCTCCATTTGATAGTTTATGCAGTTATCCTAATTCTAGTCGTCCTCTTCAAACCGGAGGGGTTATCTGAGGTTTTTCGCTCGATTTATAAGAAAGCCGTGGCTTTGAAGGCTAAATGAGCTACACGCTAACGAAGTAAGCACCGATTATTGCTATTAACGCTCCAGCGAACTTCCTGTAAGTAGCTTTTTCCTTAAGAATTCTCCTTCCTATAAACACGGAGAAGATTAAATATAGAAACGATAAAGGAACGGCTCTCTCCGGACCTACCGTTTGTACAGCATATGTGAAAAACCACCATCCAAACGATATAGCGAGTACTCCTCCTAGACCCATTAAAAACGTAACTCTGAGCTCTCTTCTAGGATTTTTGTATGCACCGTGGATGGTAAAGGGTATTGAGAAGAGGAATAGCCAAAATATCCTCCAGAAATTAACCTTTAGATCTGAAGCGATATAACAAGCTAAAGTTAAGAAGTATATGCTAACGCTCCAAAATAAAGCTCCTAAAATAGCCATAGAGAAGCCAAATGCGTCAGTTTGAAGAAGTCTAGAATCTGCAGAGATAAGCCAGATGCTCGTGGTTATTAAAATCGTTCCAACTAAAACGGAAGCCGTTAAACCTATGTTCAGCAATAAACTGTTTATCAAGGCGGAGAAGGCAATCGATGTGCTCGCTAGGGGAACCGCGCAGGAAAGCCCTATCCTCCTTATAGTGAATATGTAAAGGAAATCGCTAATTAAAAAGCCCGTTACTGCGCTTAAGAGCGTGAGGATTAAAAACGAGAGCGAGAGGTCAGAAAAAACGTCTGCTCTATAAAATGAAATGATTAGCGTAAAGGAAATGAAGGACAGGAAGCCTCTAGCTAAGCATCCCTTAAAGCTCCCAGCGTAAATTTCTCCCTTCTTATATATAAAGGCAGATAGCGTCCAACAAGCAGCCGTTAACAGAGCGGCGGAAACACCTAGGTAGAACAATTACCTTCTAAAGTCATCTGTATTATACTAAAATATTAAAAGTTCTTTTTTATTGAAATAGAAAGAGGAGTTTAAATTCCTAAATGC
>CALBHZ010000056.1 GCA_937892815.1 uncultured archaeon
ATATGATATTCGCTATTCAACCCTTAAAATTGATGATGAAAAAGAGTGGGATGATGCCTATAAAGCATTTATCACTAAGATAGCCGAGGTAAAGATGAACAACCGTAAATGGGAGGTCTTTCGCAAAAATGTACTTAAGTGGATTAAAATGTACCTGAGTATGATGGGAGTTGGAGTCAAAGCTTAACTTGGGGGGCCTCTACTTGTCCTCCTCCGTAACCTGCCATACCGCTGACGTGGCTAAAAGGATGCTCTCGTATAACTGGCGTTACTTTAGGTGGCAACTGATCCTGATAATTATTTCGCTAATGGCGATGGCAAGCATGGCCGTCACGCCTCTTCTTATTAAACATCTTGTAGACGAGGTGTTAGTAGCTAAGAAATATCAATATTTCGCCATTTTCTCGCTTCTTATACTTCTAGCGGTTACGGCGGAAAGAATTTTTTCATTCCTTCTTAACAAATACTACATGCTTACTGTGAACCGCGTTATTAAGGATCTACAGATAAGCGCTTATTCCCATATCCAGAAGCTTCCTGTCGAATTTTTTGTTAAAACCCCTACGGGCACGTTGATATCGAGAATATGTTCCGACATAGTTGTCATGGCTCCACTAGTTGGCACGTCAATAGCCTTCCTAGCAAGTAACGTACTCGAACTTATAGCCCTGACCTTCGTATTAACGTACCTCAATGTAGAGTTGTCACTAATTGCACTTTCTTTTCTACCCCTCTATTATGTTATTTTCAAAAAGTACAATAGGAAGCTGCAGGAGGACGCAGCAGAGGAGAGAAAGACTTACTCAAAGGTCGTGGAGGGCCTAAAGGAAAAATTAGAGGGAATTGTAACTGTGAAAAACCTGAACCTACTCGAGAGATTTAAAAATTTATTCGCTAAGGACGTGGATAGGTGGGTGAAAAGCAGACAAGCAATGTACGTCGATAGCTACCTACTTAGAAATGTCAACCTCTACATAGTAGCCGTGGTCTCAACCATAGTGCTGGTGTACGGGGGCTTTAAGGTTCTTACCGGTACTCTTACACTTGGAACGCTTATAGGCTTTTTCACTTATTTCAGATGGCTATACGAGCCCATTAGACAGCTTGTAGACTGGAACAACGAGTTTCAAAGGGGCAAAAGCGCAGCTTTACGCGTTTTTGAGGTTCTTGATGCAAAAGAGGAGACAGAAGGATGTTATGAGCTGGGAAAATTAAGGGAAATCTCATATGTCAACGTTGATTTTGCATATAACGGAAAGTTAATCCTTAAGAAGCTTAATCTAACGATTAAAGCGGGGGAAAGAGTGGCTATCGTGGGAGCGAGCGGGGCGGGAAAAACCACGATGATAAGCCTGCTCCCCAGATTCTATGATCCGTTAAAGGGGGAGGTGAGGGTTAACGGAAGAAGCTTAAAGGAATATAAACTAGCTAGTCTTAGGCGGAGCGTGGTTATTGTT
>CALBHZ010000057.1 GCA_937892815.1 uncultured archaeon
TTCTAGATTCCAAAAGCTCCTTAAACTCCTCTTTCAACTTCATCCAAAAGCCAGAGCTATCGTAAATTGCGATTCCGTCCTTCAGTGCATCTAAAATTAGGGGATTGTACTCTCTAAACATCTTCCTTACTTCCTCCACGGTATATACGAACGGCTCTACCCAACCATCTGAGTATAGGGCATATTCGTAAAGCCTATCTTTAAAGCCAAGCCTCTCCTCAGATACTACAATTAGCAAATCGTAATCGCTAAACTTCGTATAGCTTCCTTTAGCCATAGATCCGAAGAGGACGACGGATACCACCTTATCCCCTTTACCCTCCATTAACCTCTTTACGTACTTCTCTAGCGAGCTATACCTAGGCAATTCCCGTAACTTCTCTAGCAAACTTCAACACCTCCTCAGCATAGCTGAGGGCCTCTTCAGCATCCCTCTTATCGAACATATGTATGGGAGCGCCGCTTGGAAAGGCGTTTGGATACCTAGTGGGGATATAGTAGCGATTCAGTATCGTACAAGCCCTCCTCACCCTATCCGGTACTTCGGTAAGCTTCGAAACTTCATTTAATAAAGCTAGTAGATTGTGGCCGATGGTAGGAGAGCCTAGATGTTCTAAGATCGCTTTTAGGGCCTTTTCAGCGGCCTGTTGACAAGTAAAACAACACCATGCGTAGTTAAGAGTAGCGTATAGATCTTTAGCTGCCTTTAGCTCTCCCTTCGCCTGCTCTAACCAATCCGCAGTTCTCTTCAAGCTCTTAGAACGTTTACTTCATTTTTCTCTTTTAAAGTTTTAATTGTAGGTCGGTCCGTAAAACTTCATTTAGAACCTTCGCAACGTTCCGGTAAGGAGGAACGATTTCTTCACGGAGTTCCTTATCAAGCTCGTAAACGGAGTATTTAACGATATGAGCGGGAAATCGAAGATTGGGTTAACGGCGGCGCTCCTAGCCATCGTCGTTTTAACGATCGTAGGAGCTACCTACGTTCATATATCTGAAGCTAGGACGGTTACGCCTAACGTTCTATTGAACGAAGCGAAGAACTTAGAAATCGATAAGCTAGAAGTTGAGATAGTATCCGTGAGCGATACCTCGATAATCGTTACTACCGAGGACGGATCGAGCCTCGAGCTATTAGCTAAGGGAAGGTGGATCGTTATAGACGATAGGCTCGTATTTAGGAGGTGGGCAAACGCTAGCCGTTACGTGAGAGAGGGAGAAGCCATCATACTCGTAAGCACAATAGAAAGAGGCAACGAATCCGTTAACATCGTTCTCGGAATAAGGCAAGGCGGAACGACCCTGTTCAGGCCTATCCTGTTAAAGGTATGCGCCAAGGGTTACCGTCATACGGGCATGTACATGAGCGTAAGAGGAGAGCTCGTAGAAAAGGGAGGAAACTACATGGTATTGGAGAGGAATGAACACAAGCTATTAGCTAGCGTGAGAGGAGAATGGATTAAAGCGGGAGAAAGGGTGAAATGGGAGGACGTATCAAGCGAGTTTAACGTAGGAGACGAGGTAAGGCTCTTCTGCCACAATATCCTAATTATGAACGAGGAGTTCTCCGAAACCTTCGGCATAAGCGGATTCATCTGGGGGTATAGCGGAGCGATACTGGATCTAACCTCGGGAGTAGCTTTATCGAAGGGTTAACCTAAACTCCTCTATTTTTTAAGGGTTAAAGCCTTTAACTACCCTTCTCAACTCTTCAATTCTCCTATTTAATAGCTTGATCTCGGCTTCTAGCTCCTCCCTATAAGCCTCTAACGCATATAGCTCCTCTTCGGGGGATGTGAAGGGAGGAGGGAAAGGATATACTGGAACGATAAACGGAGGGAAAGGCCACCAAGAGCTCCAAGGATACGTAAAGTAATATAATGCTGGATAGTAAACTATCCAAGGAGGATAGCTGAGCCAATAAGGAGGTTGATAAGCCCATTGATAAAGCTCTTTAGGAATAAAGCTTGGACAAGCTACATCATTAGGCTCTACCGCAACGTTATTTAACGTACAAAAGCCATCCTTAAAGAAGAGACAATCTTTATGTGTGAAGGATAGACCTTTTAATCGATTCCAGTACTCAAACTCGTACAACTCGGTTCGTCTTCTTAAAAAGCAAGTATATAAATGTATTTGAAAAATTAAGATGTTATCATTCGATACGGTTAATGGAACTAGGTATAGACATATAAGGAACGTTATTGCTATCCATGTAGCTCCCGGAAGTAAAGCGCAGCTCCTAACGGCAAAGCCTCATCAAATCTTTTTTATTTAACGTAGTCTTTAATGGGGCAAAGGGGATCTTCCGCTAGAGGATCTTTATGGTAAGCATAGGCTCTCGATCTACACCCTCCACAAAAATCCTTGAGTTCACAATTGTCGCAAATTCCCCTCAGCTCTCTTCTACTTCTAAGCTTATCTAGTAGCTCGTTGTTGTACCAAATATCCCTTGCTGAATCCTTTACCAAATTTCCCAACTTTACCGGAAGGAAACAACAAGACCAAACGTCGCCGTTTGGCTTCACGTAGAACATCCCCTTCCCAGCAATGCAGCCAGCTACTAACCTTTTCGCAAGCTTACCTATTATCTTGCTTTTAGAGATCAGGTACGCCCAATACTGCGGTAAGCCGACTGGGGCTACTACAGGCTTTATCTCACTTTGCACCTTTTTAGTTACCTCGATAACCTCTCGAAACTCTTCAGGACTTAATGCTAATTCAGGCAAACCCTCTCCTCTTCCAAACGGTATAAGCTGGTAGAGGAGTACGACGTAAGCTCCTAACTTATCCGCTAACTTAAGTAGATCGGGCAGCTCCTTTAAGTTCATCTTGGATACGGTTATATTTATTTGAATGTAGAGATCTTCATTCTTAGAGTTCTCTATGCCTTTAATTGCGGCCTCATAAGCTCCCCTTACTCCTCTAAACCAATCGTGTTTCTCAGGATGTACGGAATCTATACTTGCAGCTATACCTACGACCTCCTCTCTCCTCAATCTGTTCGCAACCTCTTTAGTTATAAGGGTAGCGTTAGTAGCTATTACTATTTCAAAACCCAAATCTCTAGCATGTCTTATAAGCTCGAATATATCCTTTCTAGCGAAAGGCTCTCCACCGGTAAAGACGAGCATCCTGAAGTCCTTTACGTCCGCTAAGTTATCTATCACCCTTTTCGCCTCTTCCGTACATAGCTCATCGGACCTTTCTCCTCCTCTCGCATGACAATGTATGCATTTCAAATTGCACTTAGATGTAATTTCGTAGACTGGATGGATGGGATATCCGAAGCAGCCTATCCCTACAGCTCCAGACGCCATCCTGAAAACCTTTCCGGCCCCTCTCGCCCAATAGCCGAGACCCTTCCAACCAGTTAACCCTTTAATGGCTAAGGCCATTAAGATCTGTTTCATCGGTAAGGTTAGTGGCCTATAAAACGGCTTTACCTTCTTCAACTCTGCATCATCGATGACGCTATTATCGATAGTGAATATAGAGCGTTGAGGACTATGGTAAGAGCGCAGATCTTCTCGAGCTCCTTCGGAGCTCTATACTCCTCCTTTATCATCTTGTATACGAGAGCGATGACTAAGATAAGTATTGGCAAAGACGTTAGCAACAGCGATTTCGGTCCTCCGAAAGCTACGCACATTAAAGCTGAAAGGTAAGAAGCTAAAATAGCGAAAATGTAAAGCTTAGAGGCTCTTCCCAACCCTAAGCGTACTACGAGGTTTTTCTTTCCTACGGCTCTATCGGCTTCAAGGTCTGGAAATTCGTTTATTAGTATGACTGAGAAGATGCTAAACGCGATAGGTAGAGATAGAATGGTCGTAGCGAGCTCTAT
>CALBHZ010000058.1 GCA_937892815.1 uncultured archaeon
GTATATATTTTTCACGGCTATTAGCCTTATCCTGATCCTGTTTTCGGGCTTTTTAATGGATAGAAAAGTCGAGATTTAAAGGAGGTTTGTCATGAAGTTGCTTTTAACCCTTGTCATATCGGGGGCCCTTCTGGGTTCGACCTCGATAGAAAAAAAGGACCTGGAGGGCATCGAAGTAAAATCCAAGTCCGGCGACATAAAGCTGATCGTAGAAGACAGGAATGATATCTATTCCACTGACAATTTAAATTATAGCGAGAAGAATGGAATAATCGGAGTTGCGACACTGACGGACAACATCACATTACACGTTCCACCTCTCAGATCTATAAACATAAAGAGCGTGTCGAGCGATATCAAAATTTGGGCGAAGTCAACGCAGAGCTGGCCCTCCCGGGTCATGGCTAAATCCGTTTCCGGCGACATAAGGCTGAAAACCATCTTCCCCGCATCCATTTTTTACTCTGGCTTTTCTATTATATAAGAATTGTTTTAAATTACAACAAAACCTACCTCATTTATAATTTTATTAAAAGTATTAAATCACTTTGGTAAAATTTTTGGTAAAATTTATAAAAGATTATTGAATAAACAGCTAGCCTTCCTATCAGCTAGGAAATCTTATTAATGACCAAGATTAAGGCCTTCTAGTAGTTAATGCACGCTACAGAAGCTCTCCAACGCATACAGAAGATAGCGGAAAGATCGAAGTACCAAGATATTTCGATTATAAAAATTAAGGGATTTAGATTGGCCTATCGAGGGGAATCGCTAGAGCTAACAGAGCAAGAGGAAAGCCTATTAGTATCGAGGGCTTTATCAAAGGGTTACGGCATAGCCTCTACCACTAAGGTAAATACAGAAGAGCTCGAAAAGGTAGCTAAGCTTGCGATTAAAAACGCTAATAACGCTCAACCTGCTGAGCTTAGTCCGGTAAAGCCCGAAAGAGGGACGAACACGATATCTGAGAGAAAACCTTTTACCGTAGAAGAAGCCCAAAAATTGCTTAGCTACATTAAGTATCTATTCGATAAAGAGCTCTCTTTCCTCAAACCCCATATTGAGCTAATACTGGATCACGAAGTTAAGGAAAGAGAGATGGCTAGTACCGAAGGGCATAATATAACCGAGAGAATACCTTACTCCACCTTAGTTTTATACGCATCCTTGGAGAAGGAGGGAGCTTCTATAAGTGAGGTAGTTGGAGGCATTGGAGGTTTAGAGGTTTTAATATCCAGAGACTGGGAAAGGATAATTAAAGCTATATCAGAAAGGTTAATACATTCAATAAAGGCTAAAGTACTGTCTCCTCTAGTTAGGGGCAGCAGGTTCACCGTTATATTAGATGAAGTAGCTTCAGGCTTTTTAGCTCATGAAATCGCTCATTCGCTTGAGGCAGAGAACTTCAATCCATATGTATATAGCAACGTAAAGCCAAGCTCTTACGCGAAGTTAATAGATGATCCACATATCCCTTATGGTTACGGATCTAGAGTATGGGATGATGAAGGGGTAAGGACCGTTAGGAAAACGCTGATATCTGAAGATCAAATCTCATTGCTTCATACAAGGCTAACTGCAAGAGAAGGAGAAAGGCCTGGAAATGCTAGAGGGATACTGCATAAGCCAAAAGCCTTAATGAGCAACACTTACTTCATGCCAGGAGATTGGAGAGTAGATGAGATATTTCAAGAAACTAGAGAAGCTATATTTATAAGGGGGGCAACAAGGGCGGAAGTCAACACCTCCACTGGGATTTTAACTTTACAGGCCGAAGTAGGCTATTATTATAAGAAGAATAAAGGTCTAGAGCCCTTAAAGGGCGTAACGATACAGGATAGCATAAGGAGGATTATCTCCGCTATAGATGCAGCATCCAAGGTAGCAGGAATTCGACCTAATGTAGAAAAGGGATATAACGTGTCGGACGGAGGTCCTTATTTAAGGCTCGATAGGGTAAGATGTGCTTAAATAACCTTGATAATTTTCCGTACTAAGGGGGTGATTAGGAAATGCAGATAGCTATTCTAGGATCTGCTGGTTCAGGGAAAACCCTGATAACAGCCAGATTTGGAGAATTTTTGGAGAAAGAGGGCTATACCGTTAAAAGGTTAAATCTCGATCCAGGAGTTTTATCCTTGCCATATGAACCGGACTTTGACGTGAGGGATTACTTCACACTTGAGGAAATTATGAGGAAGGAGAATCTAGGGCCTAACGGAGCTATATTGGAAGCAATGGATAGGCTTTCAAAATTAAAGCTCCCATCATATAATGCCGATTACGTCCTAATAGATACCCCAGGACAGTTGGAGGTCTTTGCCTTTAGAGACTCCGGCCCAGCTATTTTCAAGGGTATGAAGGATTTCTATGGAATTTTCATAATAGACGCTACATCGTCGTTAAAAGCCATACCCGGCTTACTACTATATTCCTTAACGATACAATATACACTAGGTATCGAGAGAATAGTAAACGTAGTAAATAAGGTAGATTTAATAGATTCGGAGAAGAGAAAGGCGCTTAATGAATTGGCTTTGAGGTTCAGAACCGAAGGCGAAAGAAAGGGCATGTTATCAGAGCTAGAAGATGAAATAGGTAGATTGTTAGATAGGTTCGTATACGTTCACAGGACGCCTATGGTATCAGCGGTAACTGGAGAGGGGTTCGATGAGCTCTTAACAGTGTTGTACGAGGTTAAATGCGTTTGTGGAGATCTAGATTAAATCTATCCCCTTTTAACGCCCTTAGGACCGATATGTCCGGATCTAGTTTGTACGATAACGCACTTCAAACCACAGCTTTCTAATACCTTCTTAACTTCAAGCATCCTTTCAACCGTCGGCCTTACCAAGTATCTTCTTCTAAAGGACGGGAAGTAATCTAAGACCGTAACCTGTATATTCGGATCTATAGATCTTATTTTATCGCCCGCCTTCTCGATTTCCCTTAAGGATACCAAATCGTCGTTGTAAATTAAGCCCACGCCTAAGAACACCTTCTCTCTATACTTATCGTATATGTACTCTACCGCTTTCCATGAATTCTCCAAATACCTCCTCGCTTCGTCTTCACTCGATAATCCAGTTATCTTCATGTACGTCTTAACGTTTACGCATTTAGGCTCTACTCCAAAATCGTTACATCCTGATTCAACGAGCTCATCTATATAATCGGACGATAAGAGGGTTCCGTTACTATCGAGATGTCTCCTTACCTTAGGCTTTAACGATTTATTCAAGTATTCGAAAAACAGCTTCAACCACCTTCTATTCAGAGTAGGCTCTCCTCCGCTTATCGCTACCCCCTTCGTATTGAAGATTAAGTGACATCGTACGATCTCCTCTGCGGCCTCTTTCGGAGTTAACGCTTTGGAAACATTGTCATATGTAACGTGATAGTTTTGACATTGCGGACACCTTAAGTTACATCCGGCTACCCAGATAGCCGCCTCAACGTATTCTCTATAATTTACCTCCCACCAAGGGGTTCCTTTTCCTCCTACTAAGTGTGGCTCAGGTCCGTGTACGATCCTTCTTGGAACTATTCCCTTTATGTTGGTAATTATCTCCATTCCATTCCTAATTGGAGTTATGCACGATCTTTCAAAAACACCATCTATAAGCAAAGCGCAGCTCCAACAACCTCCGGTTTTACATGGAAGGCTTATGCCTTTAGAACCAAGAGGTTCGAACTTGAACCCTATGTGTTCTAACGCTTTAGATACCGTTAAGTTAGCGGGAACCCTATATTTCACCTTATCAACCCATATTTCAATAAAACGCGGCTCAACGTATTCCTCCTTAACTCTTCTAGCTTCATAAGGACATGCCCAAAAACACGCTAAACATCCTGTGCAAAGGTTAGGACTGTAACATTTACAAACCAATTCACAAAATTTACAATTAGTACAGCGATCTTCAACTACCTCAACGTACTTCCTATAGATCATCGAGCCTTCTCCCTCGTAGGCGCTAAAAATGATTTCCTCAAAAGTTCGATAATAACAAATTTATATCGCTTTAAATTAACTAAGCCTTTGAGTTGGAAGGTGGACGTATTGAAAAAGAAGATAATAATATGGGGAAGAGATAGGGAGAGCGGTAAACCGCTTGCATATGTAGGTTGGATATGGGAAGATAAGTACGGAGTTCACATAATTATCCCCCGATCCCAAGCTAATATGAACGTCAACGCTATTGACGTCTTAAAGCAGTTCTCTGATTTCGTAGAGGTAATGTAATTAGTATTTCTAACTGTCGTATATTACGAATGATTTTTAAAACGTAAAAGCTTACGTGTATGATATGGAAAGGGAAATTACAGAATGGTATGTCGAACAGATATCCAAACATGTAGTTGAAGCGTTGAAGAAAAACGGCTTTAACGCCTATTTCGTAAAAAGTGGGAAGGAAGCTGTAAACAAGGTATTAGAACTAATTCCCAAAAACGCTAAAGTTGGGATCGGAGGATCTGCTACTATTCGAGAGCTAAAGATACCCGACATATTAGCTGAAAAGGGATGCGAGGTAATAAGGCACGACGTTCCCGGACTTAGTCCAGAGGAACAGTTCCAGATCAGAAGGAGAGAACTTCTCGCAGACGTGTTTTTAGCCAGCGCTAACGCCATAACGCTAGACGGCAAGATAGTGAGTATGGACGGAACCGGAAATAGGGTAGCGGCGATGGCCTTTGGTCCTAAAATGGTAATACTCGTAGCTGGCGTAAATAAGGTGGTTAAGGATCTAGAAGATGCGATATGGAGGATTAAGAATGTAGCTGCTCCTATGAACGCAAAAAGGCTTAAGAGAAATGTACCGTGTGTTAAAGATGGTATGTGTAAAGACTGCAATACCCCCGATAGGATATGTAACATATTGCTCGTTCTCGAGAAAAGGCCGAGCTTAACGGAATATCACGTGATACTCGTAGGAGAAGAGCTGGGATTTTAAATCCTTAAATAATACATATTATAGAGAGTTAGTACCTGTCTCTTATACACATCTGACGCTGCCGAC
>CALBHZ010000059.1 GCA_937892815.1 uncultured archaeon
AGCTGTGAACTTTGGTTAATACCTTTAAATCCGCTTTCCTAGGCTTAACCACCTCTTTAAATAAATCGTACCTCTTCAATGAGTTAACGGCCAGATCTAAACGCCTCGGATTTTCAGGATGATAGGAGGTAGGCCTATGCTCTCTAAATATATCTCCGTAAATTATCGTGATAGGCATGTTTTCATGGTTTTAGAAAGGAAACAAAATATAACTTTTTAGAAAAGGTTATAGCTTCGCGTGTGTACTCTTCTAAACGAGATGATGAAGGCACGAGCTGTTGATCGATGATATGTGGCATTCTCTCTGATCACTTCAGCTCTTTTGCGTATTCCAGCACCTTTTGATAGACCTCCTTCATTTTATTCTCATCTCCGGGAAACATCGATAAGATGCTCAATATCGTGCTCGCTTTTGAAATCAACAGTTGCTCTTCTAAAATATCTAATTGAAGCTTGGTTATCTTAGTTGAAGCTACTTGTGCGCACGCTTGACAAAACCTAGATAGCGTATGTGGATCTAACGAAGGGTAGCGCGATAGTATCGGGCATTTCCTCTCTTTATCGAATAGACATTCGGTCATTCCGCCTCATAGGTTCTTTAGCTTCGCCATTATTTAATCGTTCCATATCCTAGAACAACGCTACGTAATAAGTTTCTTCTTCACATAGAACTGCTGTTCTAACACATAGCCTAAAAAGGATGTAAGTTGATGTTAAAGGCGATGGAGCGCGGTAAGGCCGGCTTTAAGAAGTTCGCCTTTACTTTAACGATGGTATTAGCTTTAGCTATCCTTTTAAGCAAGCCCGTAAATGCGTGTATAAATTATCCATCAGACCTCGTATCTATCGAAGTAGTGCTTAATAAGCCTGGAGTAAACTACGATCTTTCTCCATTGAAGAATTTGAAGAACGTTATTTCCGTAGATTACAACACGTTGGCTTATAGAAGCCACGTAAGCAGTAAAGTAAAAGTGGTAGTATCTCTACAAAGGATAGCGGTAGGCGAAGGAGCTCTTAATTACATCGCCGTGAGAGTTCAACCTCCAGCTGAGATCGTTAACTTAACGGAGTTCGAGTATACGTGGAGCTATAGAGCCGAGGAAGTCCCTACAAGCGCTACCTCTTTAGAGGAAGTAGCTAAGAGCTTAGGGTGGAAGGTTGAGCTGACCTCCACCTTAACTGGAGACGCGTTTAGGGCGTACTTAACTAAAAAGGTGGAGAACGGAGCGGTAATGATTTACTTGCAAGGAATTCAGGCTAAAAGAGGATACGATCTATACGTAAACGTTAGATCGACGATTGAAAGCGATACAGCAGTAAAGGAGGTGGAGAGGCTAATTTCTAGGATAGTTAATGAAAAGGTAGAAGTGGAGTTCGATAAACATAGCTATTTCATTACTAAGGTAGTACCTGGAGTAGATAGCGATATCGTTAAGGAAGCGTTAATTTACGAGCTTAAATGGCTTATCGATATGGGCGTAATTAAGGGGTTGAATGAGAACGATATAAATGAAATAGGAGATGTCGCTAAAGTAGGATATGCTGGGTGGAACTCTAGGATAGTATATGCTGAGGGAAAGTGGATACCCTATAGCATAGCAGTAGAGGAGGAGCTTATAGCCGGAGCTCAGTTAGTTAGGGGGCTTTGTGAAGTGGATTTAGGAAGTAAATTGAAGGACGTACCACAAGATCCGCCTACCACTGGCTTTACGTACCAGACTAACACGCAGACCATAGCTCTAATAACGATATTAGGGTTAATCGCGCTATTCACTATATGGTATCTATTGAATAGATTTAAGACCTCCTATTAAAAGCGTTAATTTTAAATAGAGACGATCCTACTACGGGAATGAAATATGGATTGGGTTTACATAACTCGCTTAATAGGTATCATACTGGTAGCGATCGGGGTTTTGTTTATCCTGCTCCCTGAAATTGTTAAGCTTATGCCTTCTTTCGAGAAAGCGCATCCGCTGCTATGGTATACGTTTTATAGAAAAGGGAGTTTAATGATAGGAACCTCGCCCTTACTAATCATAATAGGAATAGCGCTGGTTTTACTGGAGAAGTTGATAGCTTAAGCTAATCAGTTACACGAATTAAGTTATACATAGAATACTAGCTTGTTCTCACCTTTTAAGAGGATCCTTCGAGCCTATGACCACGGCATTCAAAAGCTACCCTATTCAAATCTGAAATTGCTTCCATTTTGATAAGCTCGAAGATCAAATTCCTAATATCTATGTCGTACCTTTCCCCTAAGTGGTTGATTATAGCTAAATCCAAAAGCTGGACGTAATCCGTTCCAAACATATCGATTAAAATCTCGTAAACCTTCTTTGTTTTTCAGCTATTCCTAAACCTTTCCTTTACAATCGATGAAGAGTGGAAATCTAGTACCGTAAAGAACGAGGGTAGAAATTTCTGATGTTATATCTATAAAAATCTCCCTTAGTATCTCCTTTTCCCTATCCTCCTTGAGAACCTCACCTTCATTTCGAGATCACCTACCTTCCACCTTTTAGAGAAATCGTTTTCTAAGTTAAAGTAAGTTTCCTGCCTATAGTATTGTTTAGTTAATCCTCTTAAGCTATTTTTGTGGAATGGCTTGGAAATATCCTTCTCTAAGCACTTTTACTTAGCTATCAATTGTCATACAAGTTAACTTGATTTTATCCTATCGCTTTAAACTACAGATGAACTTAATGTGTACGACTTTGCAAGAACTAGGCGAGAATTTGATAAGCTACGGGAAAGCCAATGCTAGAGAGCTAAGAGAAACTATAATGAAGATCTTATCCGCTAGGGGATACGAAGTAAAACGAGATGTTAAGCTCGTAGGTAAATCCGGCACCGAGTACGATATTGATGTTTTAGCTAAGTATAGAGCTCCTCTACAGACATTTAAGGTAATTGTTAAGTGTAAGCCGGACGATGAACCTATTGATAGAAACGATGTACTGGAACTTATACAGGCAGTTGAAGATCTAAAAGTAGACAAGGGAGTTATAGCGGGTCTTTCGGGCTTTACTTCAGATGCTTTAACTCTAGCTAAGAACCATAACGTAGATCTATGGGATAAGAGGAAGATCGAGAACTACGCTAAAGAGTTAAAGGTCCGCTCTTTAGATCGGATCGCTTACGTTACACCTTCAATAACCGCTAAGGCTGCAAGAGAAATCGTGGATAAATCGCTTTTCGGTATTCTTTCTAGCTTCAAGGTAGAGGAAGGTTCCGTAGTATATTATCCGTACTACGAACTTAGCTTAAGTAAGAAAATCTATGAGATGAAGGGCTTTTTATTCAGGAGAGCGGAGGAAAGGATGGTTAAAACTTCTATATACGTAGATCCGATAGCTAAGGAGCTAATTAGGTTCGATTTGAAAAAGGGTATGGTGAAGATCATGAAGTTTCCATCGAGTTTAGATGAGGAAGAAGCGGACCTCTTCAAAGTTTTAGCTGAAGGAGAGATATCGTTGGATAGCCTTATGGATTTAACGAAGTATCCATTTGAAAAGGTAGATCGTATCTTAAACAAGCTCATAGAGAAGGACGTAGTTAGTAGATTTGAGAGGAAGGGTAGGATCTTTTACAAGTTAAAGGAGGAAGCACCTAGTCTGGCCAATTTAAGTACCTCCTCGATCTTAACGAGCAGACTTACTTCAAACAGGCCCTTAGGCGGAGAAGTGCTTAAGGTGGAATACGATCAAAGCGATTTAGATAATATAATAGGGATGATTTGGAAATGCGATATCTCCAGCAAGCGCACGATATTATACCCCTATTACGTATGTAAAGTTATAGGGAAGGGAAGGCGTTCAATAAAGGCGGTCGATATGGTTACAAAGAAGGTAGATGAGAGAGTGAGCATGATCTTAACGAGCCTATACCTGAAACTTCCTTTTTAGATCGAAATTAATATAATTGTGTTAAAAAGGATTATATTACGTAAAGTAAATAATAAGGGCGTGAAATCGAGCAAAGGTTGTTTAACAGCAAAGCTCTCGGTTCTTTATCTTTTAAAGCTTAGGTGGGAGAGAAAATGATAGAGAGAAAGGAGATCCAAGAAATTGTTAAGAGCTATAGAAATCCGGTAACCTTAATCATAGGTTCTCATTCGGCCTTAGATGCGAGAGGAGGTTCGAGGAACTACGGATTTAAATCCATAATCTATACGACGAGGGAAAGGGCGATAATATACCTTCAAAACGCAATAGCGGGTAAGCCAGAGGAGGAGATAAGGGACTTACCCGAGGTTTGTAGAAGGGATGTCGTAGTTGTAGAGGATTTAAGGAAGTTGAGGAAGAAAGGGGAATGGAGCTTAGCAATTTTGCTATTAGATAGATACGACGAAATCGTGAAGTACGTAGATGAGCTTATCGAGCTTGAAGCTTTACAAATACCCAATAGAGCTTTTTCGGTTTACGTAGGAGGAGATGAGGAATGTAGTAAGATAGAGAAGGAATTTGCTGTGCCTATAGTAGGTTCTAGAAAGCTCCTTAAGGTTGAGAATAGAGGTGAGATAGAAAGAGATTATTACTGGTACGCGGAAAAAGCCAATATTCCTACCCCCAAGGCATACGAATTCGAGGCATATAGCGGCGGAATAAGGTTTAAGGAGTTTATAGATGAGCCGCTCTTGTTGAAAGCCGAGCACGCTAAGAGGAGATTTGAAAGAGCCTTTATCTTCGCTTCGGATTCCCACGATTTAGAGGAAAAGGTTGAGAAGGAGATGAGGGCTGGAAATCTAGATCTAGAAAGCTTGAAGAGCGCGAGGGTTGAGCAGATAGTTCTTGGTCCACATGCTAACTTTAACTTCTTCTTCTCGCCGATAGATGCAAAGAGAGAATGGGGAGATGTCGACGACTGGTATGCTAA
>CALBHZ010000060.1 GCA_937892815.1 uncultured archaeon
TTTTCAAGCAGAAGACGGCATACGAGATGTAGAGAGGTCTCGTGGGCTCGGAGATGTGTATAAGAGACAGACGTATAGGATTCTATCATTAAGAGATGCGCTTTTTTAATATCTGAGAATTGGGGGAGCTTCAGCAACATATTGGCTACTTTTAGAATAGAAGAGGACAAGTTATCCTTTGTCGTCTTTTCGGCTAAGTACAGAGCTTTAAAAGAAGTCCTTCCTAAATTTAAAGCCCTAGATATGGCCTTAAGTTTAGATATATCGTCTTTCAAATTTCCTCTACTCTCTTTATTCTATCTTTGGCTAGTATCTTTAAAGCCTCTATATCGTACACGTTAGAGAAGTTTTCCTCAATGACCTTAAGGTACATGTCTACTTCCTCTTCCGTCATGAATTGGAACATGTACCTTCCCATGTAAGGGGATGCATCTCCCCTCCTTTCGATTAGCTCGAAGTGCATAAACGGATCATTATGCCTAATCGTTATAGGCTTCCTATTATTGCTTAAGTTCACTATTTCTAAAGCTAGCCTTCCTACGAAGCCGCTATGGACTTTAGCGGCGTTTAAGAAGCTGAGGCCCATCCTCCCGAACTTGCTCTTAGCGGTTAGATGTGCAACGTAGCCTGGAGGCACGAACACGATTTCCTTAGATATTAGGTTTAAGTGTTCTAGATAGTTTATAGTTACGTCTTCCTTTACGGTTAAAACATAGCCATCTCCATCCATTAAGGACATATCGAATGGATGTATTATGCTATACTTCTCATTTAGCTTTAAGAATTCGGATTTGCCTATTACCGCCATCTCCAATCACTTAATACCCTTAAGCGGTATTTATAGGTGTTGTGTACTAACTTTCTTTAATCTATCCGCAGCTAACAAAGATATCAAGGAAAATATGGCCGATATGAAGACGATTATATCCACGTAAGCTTGGGAGTATGAAAAGATGTTAGATGAAAAGTTCTCGTTTAGAGGAGGCAAGCCTCTAATCTTATCGAAGTAATAATATGAGGCTGAGAAGTAGTTGAAAGCCCAGTGCATTAATATGGCGGCCGGCAAGCCGTTCGTAACGTAAACGATCCCTATAATGAAGCCTGCGAAGCCTGCAGATACGGCCTTACCCGGTCCCCACTCAGTTGAGTAGAAGATGTGGGCAAGGCCGAACAACATACTACTTAAGATAATGGGCAACATGTACGCATTTACCTTTTGCGACATGTTTTTCACCTTAACAACCTCGGCTGGATGCCATACCCCCTTTATAAACCCCTTTCCTCCTCCTACTAGCCTCCACCCAACTATCCCCGCCGCCAAACCGATTAACGATGTTCTAAAGCCGAACTCCTCTATTAAAGGAGAATAAGATAAGAGGAAGAAGTTTTCCCTTGGATCCACTTCCGGAAGATGGCCTACAGGTAGCCCAACTCGATTTAAGACATCCTCCATAGTAGTTAAGCCTAGAACCAGGATCGGAAAGACGACAGATAGAAGCAAGGCCGTATTATAATATATAGCGCTAGGACCCTCTTCCTTCAAGGACTTTATCGCCTGGATTAAGTTCTTCTTAGGACCTAAAAGGGAGATGGAGAAGAGGGCTAGGTAGAGAACCCAGAAGGCTAAGAAAGCTTCTCCTAAGCTCGCTTTAAAGGGAAGAGAGAC
>CALBHZ010000061.1 GCA_937892815.1 uncultured archaeon
GGCATACGAGATGTAGAGAGGTCTCGTGGGCTCGGAGATGTGTATAAGAGACAGCTTTCGGATATTAAGAAGTTGAGAAAATTGTTAGGAATAACTCAGGCTAAACTTGCTTACCTATCCGGAGTTAGTCAATCTCTTATAGCTAAAATTGAAGCTGGAAAGGTAGATCCAAGTTATATGAAAGCTAAGAGGATATTTGAGGTTTTAGAAAGCCTTCAAAAGAGGCAATCAACGAAAATTTCCGAGATAATGACTAAGAACGTTATTTCAGTAACCGAAGAAACCACAGTCGGAGAGACGATTAGGATAATGAGAGAAAAAGCGATAAGCCAGCTACCCGTTCTTAAGGGGGGAGAGATTGTGGGCTCTATATCTGAAAAAACTCTGGTTCAATATATATCTGAAGGGGGAGATATTGGTAGGTTGTTGAATAAAAAGGTTAAGGAGGTTATGGAAGATCCTTTTCCGATGTTAAACGAAGATGCGCCCGTTGAAGTAGCTGCTAAACTCCTGAACTACTATCCAGCAATTTTAGTTATTTCAAAGGGGAAAATGGTAGGTATAGTAACTCGTTCTGACCTATTTAAAGTTAAGAGATGATAAATAATGATCGAGGTAGCTGTTCGAAAAGAGCCATATATAGGTAGAGAAGTAGAGTACGTAGAGAGGAAGGGGAAAGGGCATCCAGATTCAATTTGCGATAGAGCTGCGGAGGAACTAAGTATATCTTTAAGTAAGTATTACTTAGATAAGTTCGGTAGAATTCTGCACCATAACGTCGATAAATGCGTTTTAGCTGGAGGACAAGCTAGAGCTTGGTTTGGTGGAGGAGAGGTCCTAGAGCCCATGTACCTGCTCTTAGTTGGTAGAGCTATTACTAGAGTTAATGGGAATGATGTCCCAATTGGTAGATTAGTAATTGAAAGTACGAGGAAATGGATTAAGAGCGAATTTAGGTTTTTAGATCCGTATAAGCACCTGATAGTGGACTATAAGATAAAACCGGGAAGCGTAGACTTAGTTAAGAACTTCGAGTTATCGAGGGATGTCCCTCTTTCCAACGATACTAGCTTTGCGGTAGCTTTTGCCCCGTTAACTGAGACAGAAAGGTTGGTGCTCGAGACTGAACAGTTTTTAAACTCCAAAGAGTTGAAAAAGGAGCTACCGGAGGTTGGTGAGGATATTAAAGTCATGGGGATGAGAAGGGAAGAAAGGATAACGTTAACGATAGCAGCAGCGATGATTTCTCCTCTTATACCCAACAAAGAGCACTACTTCGAAGTAAAGGAGAAGTTATCGATTAAAGTCTTAGAGCTCGCTCGTAAGATTACGGATAAAGAAGTTAAGGTTCAGGTAAATACAGCTGACAGGCCGGAAGAAGGGGTTTTCTACTTAACGGTAACGGGAACGAGCGCGGAACAAGGAGATGATGGACAGGTAGGACGTGGAAATAGAGCGAATGGACTTATAACTCCATTTAGACCAATGTCATTGGAAGCTGCAGCAGGAAAAAATCCGCTAAGCCATGTTGGAAAAATATACAATATAGCAGCTAGGATAATAGTCGATAAGTTAGTGAGAGAAGATGATAGGATTAGAGAGGCTTACTGCTATATGTTAAGCCAAATAGGCAAACCCATAACCGAGCCTCAGTCGGTCTACATAGAGGCCTACGGAGATCTATCGCGAAATCAGGTTAAAGCCATAGCGGAGCCTATCGTACTAGAAGTTTTAGATTCGTTACCGAAGTTATGGGACAAGATAATAAGGAGGGAGTTTAGGATTTTTTAATTACGCTTAAATAGAACTAACCTATCCTTTTATGTGACTTGAGATATAGATTAATGGACGTACTTGCCTGTCCTATCTGCAAAAACTTTCCACTACGCTTAATTGTATTTGAAAAGGAGGAGGGGGAAGGTAGAGAAATAGAGGAGGTAATATGTGAGCTCTTTTGCGGATACCATCAAATCTTCATCTCTAAGCTAAATAAGGAAAAGCTGTTAGAAGACTGTAAAAGATGCTTTAGGGTGATTATAAAGGAAGCCATCATAATCTGCGATAAATGCGGTAGATGGTATCCGGTATCGGAGGAAATACCTAGGATGATGCCCGACGAACTTAGAGAGGAGGAAGATGATAAAAAGTTCTTAGAGAGGTATAAGGAGAAAATTCCTGAGAAGGTATTAAAAGAGGGTAGACCCTTCCACCTTTAGGATAGAGATCACCTTATTTAGTACGACGTTATTACATGCGGCGACGAATCTAATGCCTTCTTTAGATGTTAGATCGCTTGGCTTCTTTCCTATGTAAACGGCCTTTCCTCCTACCTGTTTTAGTAGGAAGAGAGATGGTAGGCAATCGAAAGTTCTCAAAAATCCAGGATAAGCTATAACGGCTTCAACTCTTCCGCTCGCTAGAGAAGCTACTTCCCACGCAGCAGCTCCAATCATCCTTGGATATTTCGTGCTTTTCATAAGCTCAATTATATTTTGAAGGTTCTCAGGATTAGACCTTATTTTGGGATCGAAAATTATTAAGGAATTCTCGAGATCTTCTCTACTTGAAAGCTTTGCCCTTTTCCAACCTTCGAAGACGCTTCCCTTAAATCCCCATATCATTTCTCCGCTTTGATGTTCTATAACTCCAGCAGCTACGATATCCTCAAACGTCTCACCTTCAGATACGGCTATAGCTGTACAGTAATTGGAGATGCCTCTTTTGGCGTTCGTTGAGCCGTCTAAGGGATCCGCTAAGATGTAAGGAACGCCCTTTCCCCTTTTCATGATGCCCGATTCTTCGCTAATATAAGTAAAGTCCTTAAAAACCTCCTTAATCTTTAATGCAATAGCTTCGTCAGCTATCCTATCTATTAAGATGGATTCATCGCCGTAAAAGGCCCTCCCTACTACCTTAGCTCGATCCATTCTTTCAGATATCTTAATTATCTCCTTCCTCACGAACAATAATGAACTCTTAATGAACCTTAAATAATTGGATAGCATAGGAAGGGTATGTTATCCTTAATTTAAAGTCTCTTCCTTTTCTTTGATAGGCTTTGGAGAGCGAGCGTAATTAGCCTCCACGCCCTGTTATAATCTTGAACGGTGATAGCCTGATTTCCGGATAGCTTAGCGCTTCCTTCAGCTAAGAGTTCAACGCTCTCCTTTAACCTTACCGCAAAGCCTGTCATATCCTTTGGAGGGTTATACTGCTTTATGCTCGTTATTATCCCCTCTGGGATAGCCATATAGGAGGGTTTCATGTTGCACCTCTCCTTTACGATCTCTAAAAACGACTCACTTTCCTTCGGTTTGAGGATATCAACTTGACTAATTTGCGTAGACTTGGATAGAGGAGGTATCTTTATGGCCAAGTGGAATAGACCTAGCATTTCCCTATCTAGAAAGCCGTTATTCCCTAACTGAATCATAGCTACCACTTTAGCGTCTACTGGTATTTCTACCACGTCTCCGGACGTATCCCTTAGGATCTTACCGGATGATAAAAGGGATAACAAAACGGTTCTTTCAACTGAGGATGAGAGCTGAGGATCATCTATGAATATAGTTCCTCCACATGCTGACATTAAAGCCATCGACAGATCCGAGGGGTCGTTATTTCCACATATCCAGTGAACGGGCTTTATAGTATACGCTTTAAGGAAATTCCGTAGGAGGCTACGATTTAGGCTGTCCTTATCTAGTATAACTAAAAGGTTGAAGTTGGGAACGAACTGAGCAAGCATGAATACCTCAGTTAGCTCTTTCAAGGGAAAGGGGAGGCCTTTCAAGGCTTTTTCTAACGAAAAAGGCTTATGCGATTGTTTTAAGTGGACTTTTTTACCTTTTAACTTCAACTGTCTTTGAAGTTCCTTCGCTAAGAACCTATATTGTTCCCAATCGGCTAAGGCGTATTTGGCCATTTCTGGTTTTAAGGTAAACAGAAATTCGCGCCTATCCTTATACTCTTTTACTTGACATTGAACATATAAATCGTAGATCTCCAGCTTTCCCATTACCGCTTTCTTAGTTGCCTCCTCATCATAATCCTTAGAACAGATTACTTTTATGTAAGAAGGGGTTACTACGACCTCTTTTACCGTTTGTTCAGCGATCCACTTTCTAGCATAGTAGACATACGTTAACAAGTTCTCTCCTAATATCCTGAACCTTTCGTCATACGGTTCTACCTTAGCGAGCTCTTCAAGGGTATAAATGCCGTTATCCATCAACATCTTGACGGTTAAAGGACCGATTCCAGGTAGCTCCTTTATCGTCATGGTCTTGTTTAGCTGGCTCAATCCAAGATTTAGAAATAACCTTAAACCGTTTAGAACACCGAAGTCATGAATAGTTTACCTTAATGTCAAGAGTTAAATCGAGAGATATGCTTTGTATCCATCTATATCGAACTCCTTCCAATCTACACCTTCAATTGGCTCTTCGAGAATTTCCGCCTCCTTAACCCTAACTAAGAACTTCAGCTTACTTGACCTATCCCTCAACCACTTTAAGGCATTCCCTTTAAACCCGGCTACGTAAGCCTTCGGTAAGATCTCGGTTGGGTTATATCCCCTTTCTTTCCTCAAATGTTGAAGCCTTCTAGCTACGTCTCTTAAAAGCCCCTCAGCTATTAGGTCTTCATTTCTAACTACATACAAACATACAATATAACCCGATTCGGCTGAGACGGAGAAGCCCTCCTTAGGTACGTACTCTACGTTAATGGCCTCTCTATCTAACTGGTACTCTCCAATTTTCATTTTAGATTTCTCTGACCACGTTCCCTCAAGCTTCCAAGGGTCTTCTCTGCTTATAGCTTGTAAGACCTTAGGAGTTTCGGCTTTAAACTCTCTTCCTATATAAGATACGTTAGGAGTTATCTTAAGTTCTATCGGAAGTTCCCTCTTTTCTTCCTTAAACTCTACCTCACTTACATTGATTACCTCCTTTAATAGCTCTTTAAGCTCTCCTCTAAGTTTAATCGGTGAATAAATAATGGCTTTAGATAACGGCCATCTCCTCTTTATTTTAGCTTTCATCCTAGCCGAATTAACTAACGATACCAGCTTCCAGAAGGCTTCGAATTCCTCCTCTATTTCCTTATACCTTTCCTCAGGCTTAGGATATTCCATTAGAACTAAGGAAGATGGAGAGGGGGCAAACGACGCGTTGTAGAGATAATCCGTTATATAAGGAGAAATAGGATGTAAAAGGGCGTCGACGGTAAGCAGGGCCTTAGCTAAGGTCCAGTAAATGGAAAACCTTCTAGGAAGGGATTCTGGAGAATCTTCCCAAAGCTCTCCCCTTATTAAGGGTATGTATTTCTGGCTTAAGATTTCGATAATAAAGTATTCGAGAGTCTTCGCCATTTCATTAAACCTTCTAGCTTCGTAAGCCCTTCTAACCTTCTCTACCGTATAAGATAAAAGAGATAGAAGCCATTCATCTTGGATCTTTAAATTACTCGGCTTAAGGTCATCTCTCCACTTAAATCCATCGTACTCGCTGTTTTGTTTATAGAATAAGTGGAGGTTTACTAAGGTATTGAGAACTTGAAAGGGTCTCCCTATCATTTCATCTAGATCGAAGTTGATCGGGTCTATAGGGCTTGCCTTCCATACGAGATAATACCTTATTAGATCTACGGGATGTTTCGTAAATATGTCTAGAGCTTCGATAACGTTTCCCTTACTCTTGCTCATCTTTTCTCCGTACTTATCTAAGACGTGTCCCGTAAATAGGAAGGCTTTGTAAGGAGCTCTTCCGCTTAATATTACCCCTTCCATTAATAGGGTGTAAGCCCACCCCCTAGTTTGATCGATGCCTTCGGTTAAAAATGGAACGGGTACGTATTCCTTATACTCCTCATCTGTTAGGGATGCGTAAGGTGCAGCTCCGCTATTATGCCACGTATCTAAGACGAAAGGCTCCCTATAAGCCTCAGATCCACATTTAGGGCACTTAAGCACAATTCTATCTATCCAAGGTCTATGTAATTCGAAGTTAGGACCATCCGGTAGCTTTACAGCCCTTTCAATTATCTCCTTTCTGCTAAATGCCGGTATTTTCTCGCCACATTTACTACATACCCATATGGGTAACGGCGTTCCCCATATCCTCTCTCTACTTAAACACCAAGGCTTCCCCTCCTTTATTATCTCCAAAAATCTATTCTTAGGAGGTTCGAAGTAATATTCGACCTCTTGCGCGGCTTTATATGCTAGGTCCGCGATCTTATCTATAGCGTAGAAGTACTCCCTTCTCGCTACGTACACGAGCTTGTGTCCTGAGCGCCAACAGGTAGGATATTCGTGAACTATCCTTCCCGCTTTAACGAGCAGTCCTTTCTCCTCTAGCTTCTTTATTACTAGATCATCGGCATCTCTCACAAACATCCCCTTAAATATTCCAGCTTCCTCGGTAAACTTAGCTAAGTCATCTATGGGATTGAATATCGGTAGTTTCCTCTTCCTCGCAACCTCGAAATCTTCTTCACCGTTCGCTGGGCTTAAGTGAACCAATCCCGTACCCGTAGATACATCTACGAAATCTTCAGCAACGACGAAATGAACCTTTCCCTCTTCAAAAAGTCTTTTTTGTCCAACTACTTCACTTAAGAGAGGAGGAATATACTTTAATCCTTCAAGCTCCTTTCCCTTCACTAACTTAATAGGCTTAATATCTAGCTTAAACTCCTCCTTAAGATCTTCTATTCTATTCTTCGCTAATATCCATATTTCATCTCCTACTTTACAGTACGCGTATTCCTCTTCAGGATGAACTCCGATTAATTCATCGGTAACTACCGTAAAAGGCATGGTAGTCCAAACAACTAAAAACGCGTTTTCATCTCTAAGTTTAACTTTGTAATAAAGGCTGGGATCTTCGACCTTTTCATAACCGAGAGCTACCTCACTATGGCTTAAGCTAGTTTGACAGCTAGGACAGTAAGCTACGACTCTATAACCCTCTACGAGGAGGCCTTTCTTCCACCCGGCTTCTAATATCTTCCATTCGCGTTCAATGTAATCGTCGGTATAAGTCCAGTAAGCTTTATCGTAGTCAAATAATATCCCAAGTAGCTTATCGGATTTCACCCATTTCTCATTATACTTGTGTATTAGCTTTTTACAGGCTTCCACTAACTTCTCTTCTCCTAGCTTCTTTATGTTCTCCATCTTACTACCGGTTAATCCAAGCTCCTTCTCAGCTTGAAGTTCAATCGGAAGGCCTTGAGTATCCCATCCAGCTCTGAACGTAACGTTATATCCCTTCATAGTTTCAAGTCTATACCAGAGATCCTTTAACATCCTTCCCCTAATATGTCCTATATGAGGTTCTCCGTTCATAGTTGGAGGGCCTTCGATAAACCCTATCCTAGGCCCATTTTTCCTACTCTCCCTTATCTTTTCTCTAATGTTAACTTCATCCCAAAACCTCCTTACCCTCTCCTCCATTTCCTTAAGCGTAATGCCCGGCTTTAGTTCGAAGTTTCCATCCGTTGTCTGCATACGCCTTTACCTATCATACGTTTCCTTTATAAGCCCTTACCGTGCCTTTATTGGATATGGAGCTAATTGTAGCCATTACGGGAGCTAGCGGAGTCATATACGGAATAAGGCTTTTAGAAGAGCTAAAGAAGCACGATATTAAAACGCATTTGATAACGACTAAAAACGCTGAAGTAAATATTAGAGTTGAAACGAATTACGATATAAACGATGTCAAGAGAATGGCTTATCGTTATTATGAAGAGAAGGATATGACCGCGCCGATAGCGAGCGGTTCCTATAGGATTAATGGAATGGTAGTCATGCCTTGCAGCATGAAGACTTTATCGGCCATAGCTAATGGCTTCGAAGTGAACTTAGTATGTAGAGCGGCAGGCGTGACTTTAAAGGAGAGAAGGCCTTTAATCTTGGTTATAAGAGAGACCCCTCTTAACTTAGTACATATTGAGAACATGCTAAAAGCCGCTAAAGCTGGAGCGATAATCATGCCTGCTTCCCCACCGTTTTATGTAAAGCCGAGAACCGTAGACGATTTAATTAGAGCGATGGTAGGTAGGGTTATGGACATGTTAGGAATTAATCACGAGCTTTACGATAGGTGGAAGGGCCTTTAATCAATAGGGATATGCGCGATCTCAAGTTTTGGTGGAACCCCTATTATCCTAAGCCTTCCCTCTTGAAACATCCTCCTATCAAGCACTCCTCTAGCGTCGAAAATGTAAATATCTTTACCCGCCATCTTCTTTATCTCGTCGTAGGACAGGCTTCTATAATATGAATGATCGGTAGCTATTATCGCTATTTCACAATTCTTTAAAACTCTTTCTAAATCTGAGTAGACCTTTACCTTTTTAGAGGGTTTCTTTATAAAGGGATCATGTATTAGGAAGTCATATCCGAGTTCCTTTAGCTCCTTTATGAGCTCATACGTAGGAGAGTTCCTATCGTCGTCTACATCCCCTCTAAACGCTAGGCCTAAAACCGCTATCTTATTCACCCTTAACCTCTTGTAGGTTATGAACTCATCGAGTAGTCTAGCTATCATCTTAGGCATCATTTCATTCCTCTTTCTCGCCGCTTCGACTACTTCCATTTTCAGCTTTTTAACAACTGATAGCAAATAGTAAGGGTATATTGGAATACAATTCCCTCCAACACCAGTTCCTGGTAAGTGGATGTGGCATACAGGCTGGAGATTAGCTGCTTTTCTCACCTCCCAGAAGTCTACCCCTAAAGCTTCACAGGCTAAAGCTAGCTCATTTGCGAGAGCTATATTTACATCTCTGTATATTCCTTCTGCTAATTTTTCAACTTCCGCTGCTTCAAGCTTCGATAAGGTTATCACTCCTTTCTTAGCTATCTTTGAGTAAAACTTCACGCCTTCTTCAAGGCTCTTAGGGCCTAATCCAGCTACGACTTTTAAGTAGTTCTCTTCTAAATCAGCTAACCCTCTTCCTTGATAAATTCTCTCCGGACTGTAGACTAAGTAGAAGTCCTTCTCTCCTTGAAGTCCCGATATAGCCTCCATAATTGGTAAAGCGATATACCTGGTAGTACCTGGGGGTACGCTACTCTCTATCGATACTAAATCTCCCCTCTTGATGCCTTTGGAGAGCTCCTTTATCGCGTTTTTGAAGTTAGTGAAGTCTGGATCTCTTCCCTTTAAGGGAATAGGTATTGAAACGAGCTTTACTCTAGAGAATTTAGACGCTTCCTCTCCGTTCACAGTTAGAACTAACCTTCCTTCTTTGTAGGCCTTTATTAAGACTTGATCTACCTTTGGCTCGTCCCAATATAATCCCCTTTCCCTTTTTATGGATTCTAACTTAGATCTATCTTTATCTACGCCGTATACGAAGAACCCATTTCTCAATAGAGATGCAGCTATTATTGAGCCTACCCTTCCTAGTCCGATGACGGCTACAGTTTTAGATCTATCCATCATCTACCCTATAGATAGCTATTAGAAAAATTTAAAACATAATTTAATCTCTTTTAGGTCCTAGAAGGGAAGCTTTCTCTACCAATATCGAAGTAAGAGGATCGAAATCCGAGGAAGTGGACTCGAGTTCCTTTCTCTCGATTTTAAACATCTCCAAAATCTCTTTGTCGTTTGCGATGGGTCGAAAGGGGCTCAATTTAAATTCCTTCTTCAAAATAATTTCCGCTTTCTCCACGTCCTTTTTTAATCCGAAGACAATTAAGACCGATTTTAAGCCCCTATATCCGCATCGCTCTATTGCCAGATTTATTTGATCCGTTAACGCAAAACGCATTAAAAGATCTATTTCGGGTTTTTCGGCCATTAGTTCATTATTTTTCATAGCTTCCCAAGTTTGAGAAGCTATAAGCTTAATGTGATCTAGAGATGCTATGCAAGATGGATTTACGATCTGCACTATGGCATTTACCTTCTTTCTAACTTCATTAAGCTCATCGAGAATATTTGGATGGGGTTCTACCAAATACGCTCTTACGTGTACTCCAGCACCTCCATGGGCAGCAGGTAGAAGGATTACTTCATCTTCGTTTTTAATCGTCGTATCAAGCTTCTCTAAAACATTGATCTCGACACCATTAACTAAGACTATGATATTTGGGTTCTCGGGATATAGTTCACGATTTTTTCCTCTGAGCCTTTCCATTAAATCTCTAAC
>CALBHZ010000062.1 GCA_937892815.1 uncultured archaeon
CCTCTTGACATCGAGGACGTATTATCAGATCGCTTCCCTCTTACTTCAGTACGGTAAACCCATACTCGCAATCCTAGAAGGAGGATACAGTGTAGGGCTTGAAAGAGGGCTGCCCGCGTTCATCGCTGGTTTAAACGAGACAGAAAACCCAATAAGAGATAGATCGACGAGAAGTGGAAGGGGAATAGTAGGTAGAGCGAGGGAAAACCTAAGGTATTTGAAGAGCGTACTCAAGGACTATTGGAGGCTTTAAAATGAGAAAGCTTATAGACGTACATTGTCACCTGTACGAATTTTCCAACGATCGTATAAACGAAATTCTAAAGGATTTCAAAGTAGTAGCCGTATCCGACGACTACGGATCCTCGATTAAAACTGTAAAGTTAGCTGAAGAACATGAGGGCATCCTACCGTGTATAGGCATTCATCCATGGGAAGTTGGAAAGACGACCAAGGATGAAGTTAAGGCGATCGAATCTTTAATAGGGAGGTATGAAGTTAAGGGGATAGGAGAGGTGGGACTAGACAAGAAGTTCGTGAAGAACACGTTCAATAAGCAATACGAATTCTTCATTAATTTCGTAAATTTAGCTAAAGAGTACGATCTATTCCTAAACGTACACGCTCCAGACGCTTGGAGAGAGGTTTTAGATCTACTTAGAAGGAAGGACGTCGGTAGAGCTGTAATACACTGGTTCACCGGGCCTTTAGAGCTATTGAACGAGATCAAGGAGCTGGGTTACTTCATATCTATAAATCCGGCTGCTAAGGTGCAAAATAAACACAGAAGGGTAATTGAAGAGGCTCCTCTAAGTATCATATTGTTGGAGAGCGACGGTCCTTACGATTACAGGGGGTTGAAGCTCGAACCCGAGCTAATCCCAGAGCTATTAACCCTAATATCTGAGATTAAGAAGATCGATATTGATATGCTCTTAAGCCGTATAAACGAAAACTTCAAAGCCCTTATTAAATCGGTTTAAAAAGCAGATATGAGGTAGAACGCCGTTTACAATCACTTTCTATCGAATTTGAACTAGGATACGTAGTCTCTCCGCTTATCTCCCCGACTCCTTCAAGCGCTTTCTTTCTTCTTTGAGCACTTCGAAGAATATCGATGGCGTATCCGGTATGTTTTCATTATGGGCGACGTATGCTGAATCGGTTACTTGAACGGCGTGCATGGTGAAGGGCGATTTCCTAGGGCCGAAGAGGTAGAAACCGATGAACATAGTCCTTCCTTTCATTATTCCGGATATTATCTCCTTAATCTCGTCCAACCCCCTTTCTCTAATTAACGTGTTGACATACGTTATCTCCTCGCTTCCGAGAGCAGTATCTTCGTGTTCCTACGATCTCTCGCTAAATCCCTCGATCTCTTCAGAAGCACGGGAGGTTCCATATCTCAAGCAGTCCTCTTCATGTATAAGTTAACCTTTTTAGCTTTTCGAACTTAAGAAAGGAGGGTTGATAAACTCGTCTATTGAAAGGGAGCTAGGAGAGCTTTGGAAGAGGCTTTCACTAGAATACGAGAAGAAATGTCCTCGTTCTAAGGAGATGTTTGAAAGAGCTAAGAGCGCTTTACCCGGAGGCGTCACCTATCACATAAGGCACTTTAAGCCGTATCCCCTATTCATAGAACGAGCTAAGGGCTCAAGGGTATGGGATGTAGATGGGAACGGATACGATGATTACTGGATGGGCCATGGAGCTCACATCTTAGGCCACTCTCCAGATTTCGTAGTAAAATCGGTTAACGAAGTAGCGAGTAAGGGAACTCATCTAGGATATGAGAATCCGTACGCTTTGGAGTACGCCGAGCTTTTGACCAAGATAATACCAAACCTCGACCTAATCAAGTTCACGAATAGCGGCACTGAAGCTAATATGTACGCTACGAGGTTAGCTAGAGCCTACACTAAGAGGAAGTATGTAGTTAAAATTGAAGGAGGGTGGCATGGAGGGTACGACGCTCTCCACATAGGGGTTACCCCGCCTTACGCCGGCCCTGAATCCCTGGGCTTACCCGAGGACTTCGTTAAGTATACACTAGTAGTGCCCTTCAACGATTTAGCTTCGCTTGAGGAAGCGCTAAGAAGGTACGAAGTAGCCGCTGTAATTATGGAGCCCGTCTTAGGAGCTGGAGGCTGTATAGCGCCTGAGAAAGGGTATTTAAGGGAAGTTAGAAGGCTAGTTGACGAGCATGGAGCTCTCCTCATTTTCGATGAGGTAATAACCGGATTTAGGTTGGCGTTGGGAGGAGGTCAGGAGTACTTCAACGTAAAGGCCGATATAGTCGTTTTAGGGAAGATCGTCGGAGGCGGTTATCCTGGAGCGGGAGCTTTTGGAGGAAGGGCAGAGGTCATGGAGCTTTTAGATCAAGTGAAGAGGTCGAAGGCGAGGGAGAGGAGCTTCCATGGAGGAACCTTTACAGGAAACCCGGTAACGATAACGGCCGGCTACACGTTAGTTAAGTACCTTGTGGAGAATAAAGGCCTATACGATAAGTTCAATGAAACATGGAGTAGCGCAATTAAAGAGCTAGATAAGCTATGTGACGAGTACGATAGATTATGTTGGGTAACTGGTGTAGGTAGTATGCTCGGATTGCACTTTACAACTGAAAGACCTATCAATGCTAGAATGGCTCACGAAAAGAGATGGAGCCATAAAGTATTAGATGCCTTCCATATGTACGCGAGGTTAAACGGTATATTATACATGATGGAACATTCTCCACACTTACTGCCTTCAATGGTACATAATGAAGAACAGAGAAGGAAGTTTATAGAAGTTGTTAGAAAATTCCTAGATCAATTAACGAGGATTGTAAAGGCCGCTAAATGAGCGCTACGTTATAAAGGAGAGGCTTAAGCTCAGTCTGTCCCGTACCGTTCATTTCCTCACATTGCTTTTCGAACGCTGGCGTATTCATCATCGCTATGATATCGTACGCCTCTCCTTATTTAAATGCTTATGGAGATCATTCTCAAGTGTAAAAGCGATCTCACCGTTACATGGTATTGCATCGATAACAACACTCACTTATAGCGCTCACCAAGTTAAAGGCTTATATTTGCGTAGATTGACTAGATGGTTATACTGGTTCTAGATGTAAGTGGGCGCTCTCAAGTATATAGATTTGAACTTAAAAACTAGATTGCTTCGTAATTAAGTACACGAGCAATTAACGTACTCGTGAATCGAGATTAATACCGCGGGAAGTACGTAATTCCGTTAAAACTCGTTAATGAAATTTCAAATTACTTTTCACAATACCCACCAACTTGTACACGCCGTATCCTACGAGAGTTAGTGATGTAAGTAGTACGACTACGCGTACTATCATGAACGACATGTTATACATGGATACGATTACGGCTATATCCTTGGACGGTATACCTTCTCGATGGAGTTTTAAAGGTAGAAGGGGTAATTGAACTACGTAGGCGAGCACGATACCTAAGATAACTTGGATAGCGAAGCTAAGTAGAAAACCTATGGTTATGTAACTCAGTGGCCTCGAGATAGCCTTAGGAGCCCTTCTATAGGCTAACCACGTAATAATGAACGGTATAAGGAATGGTATTGACGAAATGAACCTTTCGATGAAGTAAGCGTGGAGGCCTATCATGCTATCCATAGGTAGCACCTACACATCGTGACATACGAGCAAATAAAATCGTTTCTTCAATAATTTCTTTACGATTTATACTCGTTTATCTCATTTGTACTTTATAGATCAGACCTCAATTAAGGAACATTAGTTTTCAATTACGCTAATGACCGTTGGACCTACGGTAGTTAAATAGCGAGTTCCCTCACTACTGAAAGGGCAGCGTAACGGAAAGGTAAAATTTGGGGAATGTGGAATATAGCGAGATGGCTAATCTAGCTAAGAGAAAAACCATCGTCGTTTTAATTACCGCCTTCATCCTAGTAGGCCTTCTCGCCCACGTTCTCCAGCTCTACATCGCAGCTAGAGAAGTAGAGTTAACTGGAATGTCCGTATCCTCTCTTAAGTTGGAGGGATTTCCTCTTCCATCGAAATTGAGCTTGATCTTAGACCTACACATCAAAAACCCAACTGCGACATCCATTGAGCTAGAGGATCTACACTACATCGTTTACGTCAGCGACGTATACCTCTTCGAAGGCTACAAAGAACGTATACTAATACCCGCTCAAACCGAATCGATCGTTAAAGTCCCAGCTGAAACGACCGCTTCCGATCTGCTCAACTTAATCCGATCGCTGATATCAGAGGGAAGGGAAACTGTAGAGGTAGAAGTGAGAGGAACGGTTAACGTACCCATAAAGTTCCTAGGAGCCGTCAAGCTCTTCTCCGTTACGATTCCCTTCAATTTATCTAAGAACTACACCCTATTTACCTAGACGACCCCAAATCTAAGTAAGCTATCCCCCTCCAAAGGAGGTCCACTTGACGTACTCCACCTTATATTCACGATCTTATCTGAACGGCATCGAAGGCAGAACCTCTCCTCTAAATACGAATAGAACACCAAGCCGCACTTAGCACATCTGTACATCAACTTACGAAGCCCTCTCTAAATAAAGCCTCCTATAACCTTTACCGTAAATCCACATTTTCACGTAAAGGCATTTATACATCTAGTAAACATGATAATATAGGTGTACCAAGTATATGTCAATAACGGTGTCCATTAAGGTTCGTAAAGAAATAGTTGAAATAGCAGAGAAGATGATTAGGTACGGGATCGCTAAGAGCAGATCGCAGGCATTTAACGTGATGATCGAGAAAGGGCTTAACGAGGTCCTTAAGGAAGTGAAGTTCTGGGATCAGGTATACGGGAAAGCCGAAGAGCTCGAGAAGAGAGGCTTTAAGCTTAAGCACGGACGTCTTTCGAAGCTGCTAGAGGAGGATAGAGCGAGATGATGTACATCGATACCAACGCCGTTATAGCATATGTCGATGAGCTCGACCCAAATCACGATATAGCTAACGATCTCCTGAAATCTCTGAAAGGGAATAAGGTCGTTAGCAAGCTTACTTTAGTCGAGCTCGCCTCGGTATATTCTAGAGCTAGCTTAAACGAGCCTTTAGCTCTCGCGCTGTACTCTGTAAAGCGGGTAAAGGCTAAGATCGCCGATGTAGATTTTAACGAAGCGTTAACACACGCCCTCAAATTAGCGCCATTATTGAAGCTTAAAACTTTAGATCTACTTCACGTAGCTATCTGTAAAGCTATCGGAGCGAAGGCCTTCGTAACTTTCGATAGGGATATTGTAGCGAAGACTAATATGATGCATAAGATCGGTATTGAAGTAGTTACTAAATCGTAGATTTCTCATTTTCCATGGGTGTAGCGTATAGCTACTTATGAGGAGATCCCTTAGCTAAACAACCGACAATTCGAAGTTATCGAGGTTCGTGCTCAAAACTTCATCGGGAAGCAATAAATATTAACGGGTTTTACGATAAGCTTTCAAGGGGGTGTATCATGCCCACCTGCGATATCTGCGGACGCGAGTTTAGCACGGAGAGAGGGCTTATCATCCATAAAGCCAGAGCTCACGGTAAATCTAAGGAATCTGAAAAGGAATCGGGGATAAAACCCTTAACCGAGTTCATGGAAAGCAAGTAATTAATGAGCTTAGCGTCGGGTAACCGAGAAGATAGCAGGGATAAACGAAATCTAAGCACATTATGGAAAACCGTATTAAAGGCATCCATGCTCTCATTTTTAAAAAAGACATGAGGCCTTAAAACGCGTTATCGTAACGTTAAATGGTTCCTTGATCCTCAAACGCCTTTAAAGGGATTTAACATAATAACCTATTTGGGAAATATTTATTATTTAGTCATCTTTTTCTTAGACCGTGGCTAAGGCTTTACCTAACTGGCTTACAAGTAAATACTTCGCACTCTTATCCTCCTTTGGCTACTTACCCTTCTCCGTTCGAGAAGCCAGATCAATTTTAGGAAATAAGGCCTCAATTATATTATCTAAGATGCTCTCATGCGGATGGATAGATAGGATGGGTAGAGGGAGCTATAGAGTTGTACATCCGATCGTAGCGTTGATGGAGGCTTCTGGAGCTGAGTGGAGAAGTAAGGTGAGGCAAAGGGATAGGCTGCCGGTACTCGAGCTCGTCGTAGCTAGGACGTTCGAGGTCCTAGGCTCTAAGCTCGAATCCATAGCTTTCTTCGGCTCTCTGGCTAGAGGCGAACTTAAGCCATATAGCGATGTAGATATATTGATCGTAGCGAGGGAGCTACCGAAGAGGTACAGCGATAGGGTGAAGCTCATTAGGGAGATTACCTCCTGCAAAGCCATCGACGACTTGATAATTTACCTTTGGAAGGAGGAGGGCGTTTACGTAAACTTCGATATCCTGTTAATCGATGAGGAAGAAGCGGGCGTAACCCATCCCTTCTACCTCGATATGACCGAAAGCTGCATAATGGTGTTCGATAGGAACGGTCTCTTGTCGAAGAAGATAGAGGAGGTTAAGGAGAAGTTAAAGGAAATGGGAGCTATGAAGATCGAGGAACCGGATGGAAGCTGGTACTGGGTGCTAACTCCTAAGCCTGAAGCGGCTAGGGAGGTAGAGCTTTGAAGCTCATAAAGCTAGCTAAGGACTACTTGAAGAGAGCGGAGGTAAGGGTTAGGAGCGCGGAGCTCGCCTACTCTACCAAGGATTATCCTGACGTAGTTAGGTATAGCCAGGAGTGCGTCGAGCTTTCTTTAAAGGCCTGTTTGAGAAGCGTGGGAGTGGAGTATCCTAAAGCGCACGACGTAAGCAGGGTTTTAAGGGCTACGAGCGAGAGGTTTCCGGAGTGGTTTAAAAGTGAAATAGATAAGCTATGTGAAATTTCCGAGGATCTGGCGAGCAAGAGAGCTCCCAGCATGTACGGCATTGAGTCGATAGGCAAGGGGCCGAGCGATATATTTGACGAAAAGGATGCAAGAGATGCGCTGGATAAGGCCAGGTACGTCTTAAGCGTATCTAAA
>CALBHZ010000063.1 GCA_937892815.1 uncultured archaeon
GGATAGAGGGCACCGTATATATAACCGCGATGGCGAATGGCGTCGAAGCAAGAACTCTAGAAGTTAAAACCGTTCATCCTTATGGAGAAGCAGTTAAGATAGGGGTTTATTCGAGGCCATCGGTTATTCCTCCTTTTGAAGATATTGAAGCTACTATAATAATCCAACTAGAAGACGATACCGGCCATCCCGTTAAAGCTGATAGGGATATTCCGGTTAGATTAACCTTATCGGATAATGATCTAGCAGATCTACCATCTTCAGCGATAATTAGAAACGGAACGAGTAAAACCGAGGTTAAACTTAAGCCCAGAGGAATTGTGGGAACCTTAAAGATTACGGCATCGGCTGTAGGGTATGGAGAGGGCAGCTGTTCAGTTAAGATAACAACGCCCCAACCTACGTCCTTGATGCTTTACCCTGCTCCTGAAGTTTTGCCTGCAGATGGAAAAAACATAGGCTACGTAGCCGTCATGCTCGTTGACGATGAAGGATATCCAGCTTTAGCGGAGAAGGATACAATCGTTTACCTATCTAGCTCTAACAATACCGTCGCCTTTTTCTCGGTGAATAGCACCATTATTAAAAGGGGACATTATTACACTATCGTTACAGTTAATACAACTACATCGGTAGGTAAAACTACCTTAACCGCTCATGCTGAAGGGCTAAAACCCTCTTCAATAACCATTTCTACTTTACCCTTAGGAGAACCATCTCTTCCTAATAAGTTAAGGCTCTTCGTTCTTCCGGATACTTTCTTGCCCGATAAAAAACTTCATGAAGGGGTAGTCGTAGTTCAGCTGTTAAACGGTACAGGCTATCCAATAACCCTATCTTCGGATCTAATTATAACCCTTTCTTCCTCTAAACCTAGATATGTAAATGTGTGTAGATTCATAACGGTTAAAGGGGGAAGTAATATAGGCATTGGAGATATCTATACCGGCCATGTTACCGGTTCTGCACAACTAACCGCAACCGTAGATGGGTTTGAGGCCGATTATACAACGGTAAACGTAAAATCGAGACCTCCTAAGAAGATCAACTTAGAAGTTGTACCTCCAATTTTAAAAGCTGATGGAAGAGAGTATAGAGTGCTCGTAGTTCAGTTAATGGACGACTTCGGCAATCCGGTAAAAGCTTCAAATCGAACAAAGATCTTCTTACTACCCTCAGATGAAACGCTTATCGAAATGCCATATGAAGTATACATAGAACCTGGAGAGAACTACATCGTATTGTCTATAAAGACCGGTAGAGAGCCTGGAAGGTTAACGATTTTTGCGCATTCTACAAACTTAGAGCCCAGTAAAGTAGACGTAAACGTTCAGCTCCCCTTTCCGAACACCATTAGTTTAGCCGTATATCCATCTATGTTACTTGGTGACGGAGGAGTAGCCGATCTAACCTTATGGGTAGAAGGCTATGGGGTAGTCGCGAAGCTCGATAGAACCGTTAACATTTCCCTTTTCTCAACTAACTCTTCTGTTATATCGGTAAAACCCTATATTCTCCTACCTAGTAAAGCAGCATATGGACAAACGAGTGTACGAGTAGGAGAAAGCGCTGGAGAAGCCATTATTTACGCTATTGCGGATGGATTTAAAAGAGGAGAAACGCTCGTTACTACGAACGTTTTACCAATAGAAGTCCTCATGAGCTCAAATGCCACTTTTATCGTAGGAAAGAAATCCCCCATTGTCTTAACTGTTCGTTACTTAAATTACGGCATTCCTAACGCGACCGTAGATATAATGAGCACTACCGGGAAGGTCGAAATGATAACTCATTTAACGGACGGAAACGGTAGGCTGATTTTCTACTATATACCGGAAACGATAGGCATTAACGAAATAGAGGCGTATGTCAAAGCCAAGGGGTTTGAAGAAGGATACGCTTATATCTCCTTCGAAGCAGTAGCATATTTCAACTTAACGGTAACCGCTCAAACGCTTGATGGAATACCTATTGAAGGGATCGAAGTTAAGCTCGTTTATCCAAATGGGACGACGGTTAGCAGGAAGACCGACACGCTAGGCAGAGCAGAGTTCATAAATCTTGAAGCAGGAAATTACAAAATCCAGGTGGGTAAAGATGTACAGGTAGCCGTAGATAGGATGTACAGCTTCGAAAGGTGGAGCGATGACATCGTCACTCCTGAAAGAGCGGTGAAGCTCATGAGAAATATCGATTTATTAGCTCAATACAAGATTAAGTATTTAGTATTGGTAAGTTCTCCGTACGCGACGGTAACCGGTACTGGATGGTACGAGGAGGGGAGCATAGCTACTATATCGATCAGCCCACTAACGGTACAAACGTTCATCTTC
>CALBHZ010000064.1 GCA_937892815.1 uncultured archaeon
AGAGTACAGATTTTAAGGTACATGCTTAAGGGTCTATACGAAATAGACGATCATATTCTCCACTATATCTTCACATGCTTACAATGCGCAAATTGCAACTACATTTGTGACAACTTCGGCTCGGCCGTTAAAATTACAGAGTCAATAAGGGATGGGAGAAGAATTTTAGCTGAAAAAATATTAAAGGACGATCTGAAGACCCCTGAAGCGAACTTTATCCGCTACGTTTTATCCACGATTCTTAATAATGTTAAAATAGCCGGAGATCCAACAGGAACGAAAAGGGTTTACTGGAATGATTGGGCTTTATCGATAAACCTGCCTAGCAAAGGTTCCATGTTCATTCTTACCTCTAGAATGTACCAAATGACGCCATATCTTGTTCAGATAACTAGACTAATGGAGCAGGCAAAGGGACTGTTGGAGAAGGGATTCTTGGGAAGATTACTAAAAAGAGGTACGGGTTTAGGAGTAAGGGTAGCTGGGCTAATGGCAGATAAAGAGCTTAGGGAAAGGAGCAATAATGTACTAAAAGGTATAGCTTTAGCATTGAGAAAAGCTGGTCACGAAATCTCGTATTTATACGACAAAGAACCCTACAGCGGAACCCTACTTCACGATCTGGGGCTCGATGAATCCCTAATGGAACACATAGAAAGGGTTAAGAAAGTATTCAATGAAAATGGAGTTAAAAAAGTGATAACTGTGGATCCTCACACTCATTACATGTTAGAGGATGTCTATCCTAAATATGGGCTAGAAGTCGATACTGTTCATTATATAGAGTTGCTAAAGGATTCGTCAATTTACAAGAAAAAACTGGATGGAAGATACGTAATTCACGATCCGTGTACCATGGCTAGACGACTTAACATGATAGATGCGCCAAGAAGCCTAGCTGAGAATATAGGAATTGAACTAGTAGAACCTAGAAACACGAAAATGGAAACGAAGTGTTGTGGTGGACCTATCGAATACGCCTATCCTCAATATACGAAAAGAATAGCTGAGAAAAGAATCGAAGAGCTCAGCAAAGCCTCAGATAAAGTACTAAGCTACTGTCCCATATGCTGGGTAAATCTAGGAAAACAAGGAAAAGCCCTTAATGTCGAGGTATTAGATTTAGGTGAAATGATTTTCAAGGCGCTCACTTAAAACCTCCTCTTTTTTTATATTAGAAGCTCTGTTAATCTTCTAATATCATTTACCCTTTCCAAGCGTGTAGTGATGTCTATTATTTCTTTTAGTCGCTCTTCGGACATTTTAATTACCGAATTGTTTGAGCATGTAACTAGCTTCCTTTTTAGATCTTCTAGGCTCATAGGATTCTGAGGACTACCTTTAGGAAATTTAACCATCTTATCATAGGTTTTCCCATCTTTCGTTTTTAAACGCGCTTTTATAGTAAATCCTCTAGGATCTTCCCTTTCAATCTCTTCATCAACTTTTAACTTTATGCGTCTTGCGAAATCAAGGATCTCCTTTCTTTTTATCGCTTTCTCCTTAAAATCCTCTATGTTAACTTCTCCATTGATAAAGGCACAAGAAGCGGTATATGGAATGCTGAATTGAGCATCTACTATCGTTCTAGGTCTGTACTTCAGATCTTCAGGTTCTCCTACTATGGACTTCGCAGCTCGGTTTAACCCTATTTCAATACGATCTACATCATTAGGCCTTAACCCCATTTTCCTGAATTCGATCATAGCATCTATGCTGGAGTGCGTATACCTGCAAGAAGGATAGGGTTTAAGACTTAAGTTCAGGACCTCGTATCTTTCCCCTAACTCATCTAATATCCTACTTGGTTCCCATTCTCCTCGTAAGTAAACGTTATAAAAACCATATCTTCCCTCAAGAACCTCTCTAGGTCCATCAATTCCGTGCCTAGCTAATAAAGATGCCCTAACACCGTTCTCAGACGCAAATCCAGGTTGCATACGCTTACATAATGTTCCTTCAATTAACGCTTCAGCGTTTCCAGAAGATAGACTGTAAGCTATACCGATGGCATTTCTAGTTTTTTCAAAATCTAAATCTAAAATTTTACTTGCCGCTACAGCCGCTCCAAATACCCCCATAATAGCGGTATATATCCATCCGTACTTAGCAAAACCGTGCTTACAAGCTAGCCCTAGTCTACACTGTATATCCATGCCTACGGCTAACGCTTCTATCAACGTCTTTCCATCCACTTCCTCATATTCGGCTAGTGCTAAGGCGGCTGGAGCGGTGCAAACAGAAGTATGAAGTACGGCTTTATCATGGGTATCATCGAAATCTAAAGCATGTCCCATAACACCGTTGGCTAAGGCGGCTAACGGTGCAGCAACCCTATCTCCATATCCAATTACGGTACTCTTACCTGAGGATTTCATAATTCTTATGAACTTAATAAGTTCATAACATCCCTGAGCTTTCGTACCTCCTATTGCACAACTTATAAAATCTAAGAGGACGTCTTTAGTAAATGCTATCACTTCCTTTGGAAGCTTCTGTAAATTAGTACTTACTATATGTTCTACCAATGCTTCCGTAACTCTTAAGTTATTTGACATGTAATCGAATTCAACAAGGCTTCATAAAAACCTTACCTTTAAGTGAATAACGTAATTTATCGAATTGTCCTTATACCTCTAGGTTTAAATATTCCGCATTTATCGTTGTTTGGCGAATTTAGAAAGCGTTACTAGTAAGAGAAGTGCGCATATAATTGCAAGTACCGACGCTATTGTGATATCTGGATAGAACATTGTAACCATTCCGATTAGAAAGTATATAGTCCTCATAGCGTAATATCTGTCTCTTATACACATCTCCGAGCCCACGAGACCTCTCTACATCTCGTATGCCGTCTTCTGCTTGA
>CALBHZ010000065.1 GCA_937892815.1 uncultured archaeon
ACTTATCCCTAAGTCATAAGGCCGTACTGAAGTCTCTTCTACAACCACTTTACCATTATGCTTACATCAACTTTTTCTATATTGCTCGTCCCTAAACCTCCTTTATCTCCTCCGCCCTCCTTTCTATCATCCTACCCTTTATAACGTTTCTAATGAACTCGCTCTAGTTAATCTCGATCTTACTCACCATCTTCGTCCCTTCATCTAGCCCATACAGACCTAGAGGTTCACGGTAAACGCCTAAGAGAAGTTCTATCCGATCGAGTTAAGCTTATACAATAGTTTGCCTAATAATACTTATATTATGGTATACCATTTGGTATACTTAGATGTCCGTCGTTAGCGTTAAGGTTCCACAATGGGTTAAGGAGAAGATGAGGGAGTACAAGGGCTTGGTAAACTGGCCAGAGGAAATCAGGAAGGCCATTTTGGTCAAGCTTGAGGAGCTGGAGAGAAGGAAGGCGGTCGAAGAGGCGGTAGAGCTCCTGGAAAAGGTGAAGCCGGCTCGTAAGGGAACCGCTCTTAAGTTGGTGAAAGAGGACCGTGATAGCCATTGATGCTTCTGCCTTAGTTAAGTTCCTGTTAAAGGAGGAGGGATGGCGGAAGGTAGAAGATGCGCTCAAAGAGGGAGCGCTATCTGTAGACCTAATCTTAAAGGAGGTCTCGAATGCCATACTAAAGAGGTTCAGGCGCAAAGAGATGGTACGAGAGGAGGTAGACGCTGTCCTGAGAGCTTTGGAGATCCTGGCGGGAAGGGCTTTAAAGATCGAAGAGGAAAAGGAGTATATCCGTGGAGCCATTAAACTTGCTTTAGAGAGCGGAGTAACCGTTTACGACGCGATTTACATAGTATTCTCGAAAGCTAAGAACATAGCGCTCATGACCGCCGATAAGCGTCAGACAAATGTCGCCTTACGTGAAGGGGTAAATGTTGTACTTGTAGAATAATTTTCGTTCTCCGTCAGAGCACTTGAAGCTAAGTCGGCTCGCTGGAAAGTTAAGAAGTGTATTTGTTCAGCACTAGTAACTTTCTCCAATCAGCTTTGACCCAGTTCGTAAGCCTACCCTTTCGCTTCT
>CALBHZ010000066.1 GCA_937892815.1 uncultured archaeon
CTCTAAAGGACCCTCCTAATACCTTATTGGTATATACGAGATTGCCTTCTACCTTAGCGTTAGGTACCTCATAAGGTCCTGATGAGCATAACATCCCCCTAAAAAGCACTAATGGTCCCCTATTTGAGTAAGCTCCCGTATCGACGATTATATCAACGTCTATAGCTTTTAGCTTGCCGTCCTTCGTCGCTCCGCTCTTATAATTTATTATAAATGGAAACCTTTTAGGATGTATTAAGAAAGAATCCTCTCTATCGTAACTCAATATAACGGGCCTCTTAGCGTAATACGCTCCTAGAGCTGCCTGTGCGCAAACCCAAGGACCTGTATCATCCTTTCCTCCGAAGCCTCCTCCAATAACTGGAGTAATTATCTTAACCTTTTCCTCCCTTATTCCCAAAACTCTAGAGACCACCATTTGAGCTAAATGGGGGTGTTGTTGAACCCCTATAATTAAAACGCCATCATCCTCAGGAAAGGCTATGGCTCCCTCGGTTTCTATGTATGCGTGATCTTGCCATTGCGTTTTATACGTATTTTCTACCACTACATCGCTCTCTTCAAAGCCCTTCTCCACGTCCCCCTTAACGATTCTCGTTTGAAAGCCTATGTTTCCATTCTCGTGAATTAACACCTCGTTCTTCATAGCCTCGTAAACATCAAGCACCGCTGGAAGAGGTTCGTAATCCACTTTAACATGCTCTAAGGCATTTAATACGTGTTCTTCATCTACTCCTACGATTACCCCTATGGGCTCTCCACAATACCTTACCTTCTTTTCAGCTAAAAGCGGCTGATCCGGAATGAAATAGCTTGCGTTGTTCGAGCCCGGTATGTCCTCGGCCGTAATTACTCGCTCTATTCCGGGAAGCTTTAGAATTTCCTTTACGTTAATTCCCTTAATTATAGCATGGGGATATTCAGAGCGTATGATCTTCGCGACTAACATGTCTTTTGAGTAATAATCCTTGAAGTACTTAGCTAAGCCGGTCACTTTATCTATAGCATCGATACGTTTTACCTCCTTTCCAACATATAAGAACTCTTCATACTTTCCATACTTTTCCTTAATTAGGCTAATTGAGGAAGTCAATCTATCTCTCAATTTCGAGGTTCTCTCTATATAAAGATTAGTTTTTGCTTAAAATGAGAATAAATG
>CALBHZ010000067.1 GCA_937892815.1 uncultured archaeon
TCCCTTGATACACGAAGTAATTGAGGTGGGAGGAGAGATAAGAAGGCTAAATGAGAACATACCCTATAGGGAGCTAATCGAGGAAGGTAATAAGGAAGAAGCGTACGCTGAATCCAGTAAAGTATACGAAGATACCTTTAAAACACAGGCTTTAAACAACGTACCAATAGAGAAGAGAAGCGTTCTAGTCGCTCCAACTCCCGATAACGGTATAGAGGTATGGTGTACAACTCAGTCAATTCACGGAACAAGGTATTGTCTATCTCAAGCGTTAAGGATACCGATGAGCAAGATCATAGTGCATAATATGTTAATTGGAGGAGGTTTCGGCTTTAAGTACAACTTAGGCTTCCACGAGCCTATAGCGGCTTACCTCGCTCTCATAACTAAAAGACCAGTTAAGATAACGATGACGAGAGAAGAGGACTTTACGAATGGAGGAAGAAGGCCCGTTAAAATGAAGCTAAAGGTAGGGGTTTCTGGGGATGGGATAATAAAAGCGATGGAGATGAAAGCTATCCTACAAAGCGGAGCTTACGATGACCATATCGTGGGAGCCGTGACCTGTTTAGGAGGGTGGTTCTTCTCGATGTATAGAGCTAAGTACAAGTTTTACGAAGGTTATAGCGTATACACCAACTTGCCGGTATACAGCGCCATGAGAGGCTTCTTAAATCCACAACAGAACTTCGCGGTTGAATCGCTTATGGATGAAATAGCCGAGGATCTAGGCTTAGATCCCCTAGAGTTTAGGATTAAAAACATACTTAGGGAAGGCGATATATTCTACGGTCAAGGTACCTTAGTAGTTACTACGATTAGAAGCACCGGTCTAGAGTACATACTTAGAGAAGGCGCTAAGAGGATAGGCTGGCCTCCTAAGCAGCTCAGAGAGGTTAGAAGAAGCAAGATTAGAGCTATAGGGTTCGCTTGGGGACATCATACATCAGGCACGGGTGGAGAGAAGCTCCAAGTTCAAGATAAAATCGAAGGTACGGGAGCTATAGTTAAGGTAAACGAAGACGGTTCAGTTAACTTAGTCATAGCGATGGTAGACCACGGAGGAGGTACACATGAAGTATATAGGAAGATATGCGCGGAAACTCTAGGGGTAAAGCTAGAAGACGTATATGTAACGAGAGGTACGACAGATATCGTTCCCTTCGACACCGGAACCCATGCGTGTAGGGGGTCGTTTGCAGGAGGAATGGGGGTATACGAAGCGGCAAAGGAAGCTAGGAGAATGTTGCTTGAGGAAGCATCTAAAATGTTAAACGAAGAAGTGGAGAACTTAGATATTAAAGACGGTTACGTCTTTTCCAAACTAGATAGTAGAAGAAGGCGAGCATAGCCGAAGTAGTTACGTACTCGAAAACTAGGAGCGGAGGCCTTATAGTTGCTGTATCGAAGGTTAGGCCTAACGCGGCACCTCCAAACTACACCGCCTACTTCGTTGAAGTTGAAGTAGATACGGAAACGGGCGTAGTAACTCCCATTAAGGTGGTAGCCGGAGCCGACGTGGGAACCGTAGTGAACCCGAAGGACTGTATAGCGCAGATGTATGGAGGGTTCTGTTTCGGTTGCGGAATGGCCTTGCTCGAAAACGTGCAATACCATAGAGGTAGGATCTTAAACGCTAACCTCATGGATTACTTGCTAGTAAGGTCTGAAGACGTCCCTCCAATCGAGGTCTTCTTCGCTAACACCTATGAACCTAGAGGGCCGTACGGATTAAAGGGCATCGGAGAATCCTCCGCAAATCCCGTAGCCTCAGCGATCGCTAATGCGGTATCTAGAGCTATCGGCAAGAGGATCAAGGAGCTTCCAATTACTCCGGAGAAGATATTGAGGTTACTAGGGAAGCTTTAACCTTATTTCCACGTTTCTTCCATTTAAGTAAGAGTTATATTCCTTAGTTTAATTTGAGAAATTGTCTTGAGAAGAATCCTCGTAATTAATCCGAATACGTCCGTAAAGACTACTAAACATATAGAAAGGGTTTTGAATGAAGTAAAGCTTCAAGATACTTACTTTGAAGTAGTAAATCCGGAAAGAGGACCTTCTTCCATTGAATCCTATTACGATGTTAGCATGTCCGTTCCCGAAGTAATAAAGATAGTTAAGGAGAAACGAGAGGAGTTCGATTCATTTCTCCTAGCATGCTTTGCTGATCCGGGACTTGAAACGTTAAAGGAACTATTAGATAAGCCAGTAGTAGGTATAATGGAGGCCTCGATTCACATAGCCTGTATATTAGGCTGTCTCTTATACACATCTGACGCTGCCGACGAATTAGACGGTGTAGATCTCGGTGGTCGCCGTGTCATTAAAA
>CALBHZ010000068.1 GCA_937892815.1 uncultured archaeon
TTACCCGAAATCGTTATATAGCCTCATTTCGTTGAATTATTCATGGAATTCGAGAGACATTTGAGGAACGTTGAGGAAAATGTTAAGGCAGCTCGGCATGCGTACCGCATGGGCTGGCATACGGTAGTTGCTGAGACGGCTTTTAAGGCTGTAGAACGGGCCGTTGAGATGCATGTTGCCCTTGAAGGAATCCATATGAGAAGCCATTCCGAAAGAATCGAATTCGCTAATGAAAAGTATCCGGAGGTTGCGAGGGCTTTAAGGAGGTTGAGGAGGAATTACGGCGACCTAGGCTATGACGGGATTAACGGTGATAGGGCCGCGGAATCCGTTTCGCTGATGAAGAAGGCCTTGAGGATAATAGGAGAGGTGATAGACTTTGATTTCGAAAAATGGCTTGTTGAATGAAATTACGAGGTCGCTCAAGAACAGTAACGCTATAGCTGCGATTCTCTTCGGGAGCGTAGCGAGGGGGAGATTTCGATAGAAGATCCGATATCGATGTCCTTCTCATCTATAGAGATAAGGATGAGCTGGATAGCGACAGAGACCTGTTCGATAGACTTCCGCCGGTTAATGGAAGGGAGGTTCAGATCGTAGCGAGAACTCTCAATGAATTGAAAAGAAGTGACAAGGTCTTCCTCAACAACGTGTTTAAAGAGGGGGTACTTCTCTTTATGAGAGAGCCTTTGAGATTGAAGGCTTCGGATTTGCTGGGATTGAAACCATATAGGATTTTCGTATACAGTATGAAGGGTCTGGAAGCGAATAAGAAAAAGAGGCTGATAGCCACGCTATACGGCTATTCGACGAGGAAGAAAGTTGGAGAGAAGAGGTATGAGTACGAATATAGAGGTCTAGTTGATAGAGAGATGAAGCTCGGGAAAAACTGCTTCCTCATAGAGGAGGGAAGAGCGAGGGAAGCTGAAAGCGTACTGAGATCTTACGGCGTTCAGTTCAGAAGCGTATCGGTTTGGCTAAGCGCAGGAATGCGGTTAAATGCATAACATCTCAAACTTGCCACTCTTCAATTCACCTTCTCGTGAAAGACGTCGGCTACGTCGGTTTCAAGGCTTCGGCGATCGCCTCCCTCGTCTCTTCCGTATTAAGCGTATTTCTTTGAAACAATTGGAAATTTTTTCCAAACTTATATCCGCACTCCACTTTAAGTTCACAGTAATATTATTCCGTAATTGAGGATATAGGGATCTAAGAAAGATCAATTCCACTTTCACCTTATTACGTGGATTTCTTCGTCAAGTTTCCTTAAACTAATTTTCTAGCTTTGAACTCACCTTACATTTTGTTTAACTAGGAATCGTATTTATTTCCGCTAAGCGCTTTTAACATGTCGGCTCATACGTTCCTTTAGCCTTCATATAATGGAGATGTTCATTAGTATTCGTAAAGAATTAGCGTGAAATGGAGATCTTAAAGGGAACCCTTGAGGAGTTCCTAGTAGCTGAAACGGATTTTTATTGCTTTAAGATCATATCACGCCGTTTAACAGGCACGCTATATGGTTAAAGGCCTTGGCTACGTTTTCCAGCATCGAGCTATCTATATGCTTAATGAGCTCTCTCCTATCTACAATTTCGCTTGCTACTGCGATCTGTTTGAGAGATTCCTCATTTAGTTTCCCTTCAAGCATTAAAAGGGTAATTGCATGATCCTCAAGCATATGCGTCTTGAAATTGTAGCTGAAGTCCCCGCTTACCGCGATGTACAACGTTCTCTCTAGATCGGGAAGCGTTACCTCTCGGGTTTGTGAACACAATTCCTCAACCTCTCCAACGCTCACCCCACTTGACTTAAGGCTCTGTAGCACGCTTTCAACTCTTCTATCGATATCCATCTCTTCAGCATCCATAAGTACCCCTAGTTTCTCGATCTTCCTCGCTACCCTTAAAAGCAGGATCGCGATGTTTGTTATGTCGT
>CALBHZ010000069.1 GCA_937892815.1 uncultured archaeon
CTACACCGTCTAATTCGTCGGCAGCGTCAGATGTGTATAAGAGACAGGGCCCTTTATAGCCGCACATACCTCCCTAGCAGCCTTAGGGCTAACATCCACCTCCCTAAGGCTGGCTCTTACTTGTATTGTCGGATTATACTCTGTATATGAATATCCGAATTCTGGCAAGGCCGCCACCGTTGTAAACCCGCTATACTTATTCAAATAAATACTTTCCTATTAACCTATCCTCTTTGCGAGATTTATTATGGCTAAAGTAATTATCAAGGCTTCTTCAGTTCTTACCGTCTCCACTTTTTGCCCAGGTATCATGTTTATTAACTGAAAGTCGTGTCTTTTTATCCAGTCTTTCGATAGCATTTCTAGAAGCCCCCGCTTAGGAGAACCGAAAACCACGAGCACTCTCTTACTTCTAGCTACATTACGACAGAATTCCTTCCATATAGAAGATATGGTTCTTCCATATCTTGAAGTTAGAATCGTAAAATCAGCTCTCGTAGATGTCAGTAGTTTTTCTAAAACGTCTACACCCTTTACTTCATATCCCCAATAGCTTCCTATCTCTTCTTTATTTATTTCGATACAATAGAAATTGGGGTATTTGCCTTTTATTTCTACCGTAACCCTTTCTCCCGGATGTCCTTTCCCCTTGAAGGGTATAAGTGCGTCTAAGCCTGCATCGGCATAAAGCTTGCCCTTAACCTCCTCTAAAACCGCCTCCCTTATCTCTCCATCCTTAATATCCCTCAGGGATATCTTTTGTTTATGAGAAGGTATTTTGAGAGGAGGCAATATGCCAGCGTACGAAAGCTCCTTAGTTATGGGAAATAGCTTTTTCCTAAGGTATTGAGGAGTTTCTAAATATCTGAGAACGAGAAGAATTAAATTTCTATCTTCATCATACTTCCCCTCTGGATCTCTATATACAAATATCCTTTTTATACCGAAAATGGCGCATGCTCTCGCTATACCTCCTAATTTCTCAGTCTTTTCTCTACCCCCTTTCTGCTCACATACTACAGAATCGGGGATCGCTATCCAGAGTTCCTTCATGAATACTAAACATTACCCTTCCTTCCATTTATGTGTTTAAGCAGAGAGATTGCAGGGAGAAGTATAAATATAGTGTTATATCAAGAATGTCTAGGAATGTCTGAAAGAGATTTAGAAGAAGAGCTTTTGTTGCAGAAAAAGCTACTGGAGCTAAAAAAGATGTTAGCTAAAAGAGGGGAAAAGAAATCTGCTAGGGAGATAGTGTTAGAAAGGCTAGTGGATAGAGGAGAGGAGGTGTTAAGAGCAGCTGAGGAACAATTCCCAGATCAAACAAAAGTAATTATTGAAAAGTTAGCGGAAATGATAAAAAAAGGGTATATAACTTCCAATATTACTGGAGCCGAATTACTATGGTTATTTAGACAGTTAGGTCTTCCTGTTAGAATAGAAACTAAAATAAGGATTGAAAAGAAGGGAAAAGTAATATCTCTAGATGAAAAACTTAAAGAAGACTACTTCAATGGAACGTAAAGAGAACTTCTACTTGCGCCTATTCCTGGAGTACCATGAACTACCCTCTTAATTGGGTTGGAAAACTCTCCTAAATATCGTCCAATCATTTCAGGCTTTATCTCTACCGGAACGAATTCCTTTCCGTTATACACATGAATGGTCATCCCTACCATAAATGGCAAGATTATCATATCCCTTGCGTGAGTTTTAATCGGCTTACCCGACTTTGCGTATTTTCTTAGCTTCTCTATAAGCTTCTTTTTTTCATGACTAAGCTCCCTATTAAGAGATCTTCTTTGCCTAGCTGGAAGTAGCTTTAGGAATTGCTCTAAGGGCATCTCTAACAGTTGTTCTAACGTATATCCTCGGTATCTAAATTCTTTGGGCATACCACCGCTATATTAAGGACGCATCTTTATATTTGTTACCTACCCCTCCCTGTCTTCTTAGGAGCGATGTGTCCTACTTTTCTACCTGGAGGGGCATGACGCGAGGTGGATGTCGGTTTTCCGGGATGTTGATGTCTTCCCCCTCCAAACGGATGGTACACGGCTGCCATCGCAACTCCTCTTACAATTGGATACTTCTTCCCCTTCGCTTTCATGTACTTTAGCTTAGCTCCAGCCTTTAAGAAGGGCTTCTCCATACGTCCTCCACCAGCTATCGTTCCAATGGTTGCCCTAGCATTAGGATTTAGACTTACGTTAGCGCCGGATGGTAACCTTACTATAACTTTTTCTTCAGATTGAGCAAATAAGATAGCTGAAGTTCCAGCTGCTCTAGCGAATTCTCCACCATCTCCGAAGTTCTTTTCAACGTTGGATATTACTGTTCCCTCTGGTATCCTTTTAAGAGGCAATATACAGCCAGGCTTTAAAGGAGCATCAGGACCAATGTAAATGACATCATTTACTTTTAATCCCTCCACCGCTGGTAAATAAGCTATAGTCCCGTCATCGAATCTTATCCTAGCTAATGGAGCCATTCTCCCACGTTCATGTACAAGATCCTCGACTATCCCCTTATGAGTTTCGTTAATGGGGAAATTGGGGTATTTTGCGGGAGCGATCTTTCCTTTCGAAGGAACTCTGAATTGCGGGCTCTTACCCCTCCCCTTTCTCTGCGCTAAAATACGCTTACCCATTGTCTCATCTCACCTACATTAAGCCTAATTTAGCAGCGAGTTCTACGGCTGGTGTTTCTTTTGAAAGTTTAACGTAAGCCTTTTTGCCCTCTGGGAAGGTTAATGTGTTTACCTTTTCCACTTTAACCTTGAAAAGGAGCTCGATTGCCTCCTTTATTTCCCTTTTAGTCGCCTTTCTATCTACTACAAATACTATTTTATTTTCAGTTTCCAGCAATCTATATGTCTTCTCAGTTATGTACGGCCTCTTTATTATCTTAAATGCCTTTTCAAGCTGCAATCTTTACCACCTCCTTTATCGTATCCGGTATATTTCTAATTGCGGATTCTGTCCAGATAGTTAGCCTTCCTCCCTTTCCTCCAGGAGCTAAATCAAGTATATTAAGCTTCTCCACTTTTACTATGTCTACACCGGGGATATTTCTGCCGGCTCTTATTATTCCCTCATCCCTTGATATTACGATTAAAGGGCCCTTTCCTACCTTCTTACCTCTCCCTCTTCTCCTAGCCGTTCCAGTTCTTATTTTCCTTGATATCACTCTCTTTAGCTCTTCTTCCAATCCTATTTTTTCCAAGAAGTCTTTTAACTCCTTGGTTTTCTTTATTTTCTGAAGTTCATCAGTTACAACGATGGGCAGTTTCAAGTTCTTCGGTATCTTATGTCCTCTTTCTTCAACAACCTTTGATATAGCGGTCGCTGCTATAGCGGATGCGATTGCCAACCTTCTCTCCTTTTTATTTATCTCCTTTTGAATCCTTTTTTCTGACTTAGGAGGGTGAGTAGCTCTCCCTTTTACTACTCCCGCAATTCCGGCCGCTTGTCCTGCTCTGGGATATCTGGATCCCTTTACCCTAGCCACCCTGGCTACGCCATGGCCAACTCCCCAAGATTCAGCGCTGGTTCTTTTTCCCGCCATGGGATCCGTGCCTTTAGGTTGTAATGAATGTGTGAAAACTATCCAAAAGGCTCTGTTTATGAGATCAGGTCTATAGGGAGTAGAGAACTCCTTTGGTAGAGTTATGTCCTTTATTCTTTTCGCCTCCAAATTTAAAACGGGAACTCTCATTTTTATCCACCACCCTCTTTAAATCTCGTACTTACTAGGAGTACTTTTGGTGGTTCTTGAGGAACGGGTTTCGGTCTCAATGGAAGCCTGACAACTATAGGTCTTTTAGGAGGTCCCGGTACAGAACCTCTAACTACCAAATATTTACCCCTCACGATACCAAAATGAGGAAAACCTCCCTTCGGAGTTATCGGATTTTCCGATTCATCGCCTACCATAATAATCCTATGATTGTACTCCGTCCTCTGATGGAAGCCGTGTTGTCCTGCCCTGGGCACGGTATAAGTAACTGCGGCAGGTTTCCATGGACCAATAGCTCCTACCTCCCTAACGGTCTTCCTCGCTTTGTGTTGTTTCCTCTTAATGCCAAACCTCTTAACCGGTCCTGCCCACCCTTTGCCCTTCGTTATACCAATTACATCTACGTAAGACCCAGGTTTTACGAGATCCGTGCCATAAATATAGTTTCCCAATAACGAGGTTGCATACTTAAACTGAGAATCGATCGATCCACCCACAATTGGTATTTCCATCTTCATTGGTTTCTTTTGTGAGAGCCCTACTTCCTTAGGAATAACATAGATGTGACAAGAAATTAGCTTTATTTTGTCTTTAAATTTTTCAATTTCTTTTAACTGATCCTCAATTGGTATCGGATTTTTACATTTTGAAATGACTTCGTCTGAATAATCAATGATGTCCTTAATTGCCTTATAGTACCCATCTTCATATTTATAGAACCTCAAGCCATATATCTTCATTCTAGGTACTACAAGAACTGTTGCAGGATTGAAAAGAGGCTTTCCGTAGTTAGGAGTATTCTCCCTATCATCTACGGTTATTACGTGTAACATACCTGCCTTAAACGTTAAGAATCCGACTAAAGTAGGTTGACTACTTTCATCTAAGAAAGCCCAGGTCCTTATCCTAGGCAATAGGCGTTTAGCCCTAGCTCTAGGCCTAAAGGCTAGAGATCCTCTTCTCGGTGCATGCTTTTTCCTATGTCCGATAGGCCCTCACCTACCCATCGCGCTTAGTAAAAGGCTCTAATTAAAACTTATCCCTTAAAGTGGGCCGGGGGGGATTCGAACCCCCGACCTTTCGGTTATCAGCTTCGTCGCGACTTAGGTCGCTCGAACGCTCTGGCCATGCTAAGCTACCGGCCCTCATGCAGGGTAGGGAC